>JBAZIT010000011.1:0-19604 GCA_041651675.1 Candidatus Omnitrophota bacterium
CCGATGAAGAGACGCTGGCGGTAGTCGAAGAAGAATTACAGTCATTAAATGATACTATTGTTAAGGAAATTTCGGAATTAGGCGCTAAGTGCGCGGGTCTAAACGGCAAAAAAGGCCAGTTGATCCAAGCGGAAAAGAAAAAAGCCAAAATAGACCTGGGCCTGGTCGGTAACATTGTCGGCGTGAACGCTGAAATGGTCCTGAATGAACTGGAGAAAGATAAGATAGCGGTAATCCTGCCGATGGCCAGCGATAAAGAGAAAAAGGCTTACAATGTCAACGCGGATGAAGCTGCAGCCAGCGTGGCCGGGGCCCTGGGGGCGGAAAAGTTTGTTTTATTGACGAATGTTAAGGGGATTTTGCGTAACCCTGAAGACCCGCACTCGTTCATATCAACCTTGACTACTAAAGAAGCCCGGGGATTAGTTGAAGATAATGTCATCCAGCAGGGGATGATCCCGAAAGTGAAGGCCTGTATTGATGCTTTAAAAAAAGGAGTCAGGAAAACGCATATTGTTGACGCGCGCATTCCTCATGGATTATTGCTGGAGATATTTACTGATCAGGGTATCGGCACGGAGATCATTCAATGAAGCTGGAAGATGTTCTCGCAAGTTATCAAGAAAATATAATGCCCACTTATACCAAGATTCCCTTGGTATTTGTCAAAGGCAAGGGCTCTAAGCTCTGGGATATCCATAACAAGGTTTATCTGGATTTTTTCCCGGGTTGGGGCGTAGGCAACCTCGGGCATTGCCACCCTAAGGTGATGCAGGCAGTGCGGGACCAGGTGAGCAAGCTGATCTTTATCCCGAATAATTATTACCATATCCCTCAGGCAAAATTAGCCAAAGAAATGGTTTACTGGTCTTATCCGGCTAAAGTATTCTTTTGCAATTCCGGGGCCGAGGCCAATGAAGGAGCGTTTAAGCTGGCCAGGAAATACGGCCAGGGCAGGTTTGAGATAATTACTTTTGAAAATTCCTTTCACGGAAGGACCCTGGCTACGCTTGCCGCTACCGGGCAGAAAAAATACCAGGAAGGTTTTAGCCCTTTACCGGAAGGTTTTAAAACCATTAAGTTTAACGATCTGGAAGCAGTTAAAAATGCCGTGAGTGATAAAACTATTGCCATAATGTTAGAGCTTGTGCAAGGCGAAGGCGGGATCAATGTTGCGGCTAAAGATTTTGTTTCAGGGTTAAGCAAGCTCTGCGCTGAGAAGAAGCTGCTGCTGATCGTAGATGAAGTGCAGACCGGCGTGGGCAGGACAGGCAAATTATTCTGCTACCAGCATTACGGGATCACCCCGGATATTATGACTTTAGCTAAATCATTAGGCGGCGGATTACCGATAGGAGCGATGGTTGTCAAGAAAGAGATCGCCGATACCTTAGGCCCGGGGATGCATGCCTCAACTTTTGGCGGCGGCCCGGTGATTGCCCGGGCAGCCCTAGCAGTATTAAAGGCAGTGCAAAAGGAAAAGTTGCTCAAGAATGCCCGGGTAATGGGCGAGTATTTATTCGCCGGGCTCAAGGCCTTAAAAGAAAAATACCCGGTTATCCAGGAGGTCAGGGGTTTAGGCTTAATGGCGGGAGTAGAATTAAATATGGAAGGCAAAAGCATAGTTGAAAAGTGTATCAGCCAGGGGTTGTTGATCAACTGCACTCACGCTAAGGTCCTCAGGCTTATGCCGGCACTGAATGTCACGAAAAAAGAAATAGATAAGGCTATGGGTATATTGGGAAATGTATTAGAGAGTAGTTAGTAGGTAGTAGTTAGTATATAGGGGAGAAGATGAAAAAAGATTTGATTTCCATAAACGATTTAACTACAAAAGAAATTAAAGAATTATTTGACCTTACGGATAAGCTTAAGAGGAATAAAGCCAGGTTTGGTAAAGTTTTAGCCGGTAAGACGCTGGCGCTTATTTTCCAGAAACCTTCCAACCGGACGCGGGTTTCCTTTGAAGTGGGGATGTTCCAGCTGGGTGGGCATTCTTTATATTTAGCGCCTAACGAAATAAACCTGGGAGTAAGAGAATCTATTGCCGACGTGGCCAAGACCCTTTCCAGATATATTGACGGAATAGTTATAAGGACATTTGAGCATAAAAATTGCCTGGAGCTGGCTAAAGAAGCGACTGTGCCGGTAATCAACGGCTTATCGGATTTTTCGCATCCCTGCCAGGCATTAGCAGACTTATATACAGTAAAGGAAAAACTCAAGGCCCTTAAAGGGCTGACTTTAGCTTACGTAGGCGATGGGAATAATGTCTGTAATTCATTGCTTTTTATCTGCGCTAAATTAGGCGTAAATATGAATGTAGGCTGTCCTGTTGGTTATGAGCCTTCGGCTGCGGTATTTAAAGACGCCAAAGCAGCGGCCGAAGCCGGCGCCGCAAAGATAAATTTATTTAATGACGCTTCCAGCGCGGTTAAGGGTGCGGATATTGTTTATACCGATGTCTGGGCAAGCATGGGGCAGGAAGATGAGGCGGCTAAAAGAAAAGAAGCTTTTAAGGATTTCCAGGTCAATCAAGAGCTGGTAAAATTGGCTAAACCCAAGGCTTTAATTATGCACTGTCTTCCCGCGCACAGGGGCGAAGAGATAACCGCTGATGTCCTGGATAGCCAGAATGCGGTTGTCTTTGATGAGGCGGAGAACAGGATGCATGTGCAGAAAGCGGTTTTGATAAAATTATTAGGGAGATGATCAGATGAAAAAGGTAGTCTTAGCGTATTCGGGCGGCTTGGATACATCCTGCATAATCAGATGGCTTAAGGGTAAGGGGTATGAAGTTGTCTGTTTTATGGCTGACCTGGGCCAGGGCCTGGGCCAGGGCGAGAATCTTGAGGCAATCGAGTCCCGGGCTTTTGCCGCCGGTTCATCCAAGGTTTATATCAAGGATTTGCAGGATGAATTCGTGGAGGATTATGTCTTGCCGGCATTGCAGGCTAATGCTATCTATGAGGGAAAATATCTATTAGCGACTGCTTTAGGCAGGCCGCTGATCGCCAAATACCTTGTTCAGATAGCGCACAAGGAAAAAGCCGATACAATAGCCCACGGCTGCACCGGAAAAGGAAATGACCAGGTGAGGATCGAAGTAGCCGCGGGAATACTTGACCCGCAGTTGAATATTATCGCGCCGGTAAGGACCTGGGAATTTAAATCCCGGGAAGAAGAGATCGAATATGCTAAGAGGCATAATATCCCGATAGACGTGACTAAGAAAAAGCCTTACAGCATTGACCGGAACATCTGGGGTATCAGCATTGAGGCCGGAGTATTGGAAGATCTGACGCAGGAACCTCCGGAAGATGCATATATGATCACTAAGAGCCCGACAGCCCAGGCCAGCTACCCTAAGTATATTGAGGTTTATTTCGAAAAGGGCGTGCCGAAAAAAATAGACGGTAAAGTTTGCAAATTAAAGTCTTTGATCAACCAGCTTAACGAGGTCGGCGGCGCTTATGGCGTGGGCAGGTCGGATATGGTCGAGAACAGGTTAGTCGGAATAAAATCCCGGGAGATCTATGAAGCTCCGGCAGCGACTATTTTACATATCGCGCACAAGGAACTGGAGGCGCTGGTATTAGATAGGGAGTTAGCGCACTTCAAGGATATTATCAGCCTGAAATATTCAGATCTGGTTTATAACGGACTTTGGTTTTCTCCGTTAAAAGAGGCCTTGGATAGTTTCGTTAAATCCACGCAGAAGCACGTAACCGGCGCGATAAAGCTGAAATTATTCAAGGGAAATTGCGTGGCAGTGGGCAGAAGGTCCAGCCACTCGCTCTATAAAAAAGAATTAAGCACTTACGGCAAGGAAGACAAATTTGACCAGAAGCTGGCTGAAGGGTTTATCAGGATCTGGGGAATGCCGTATAAGAGGTGAGAGGAAAAAATGACTAAGAAACTTTGGGGGACAAGATTTGCAAAGAAAACAAGCGGGCTTACGGATAAATTTACCTCCAGTATATCTTTTGATAAAAGATTAGCTCAATATGATGTTCTCGGCAGTATTGCGCACGCGAAAATGCTGGGTAAACAGGGAATAGTGCCTAAGGCCGACGCTGCCTTGATCGTTAAGGGCCTTAATGCTGTTGCCCGGGATCTGAATAACGGGAAATTCAGATTTGATTCCGGAGCCGAAGATATCCATTCCAATATCCAGGAAGCGCTTTTCAAGAAAATAGGCCAGGCTGCTTTTAAATTGCATACTGCCAGGTCCAGGAATGACCAGATAGCTTTGGATGTAAAAATGTATCTTAAGGATGAAATAGATGGGTTAGCGGAGTCCATTGCCGGGTTGCAAAAGGCGGTCCTGAAACTCGCCCAAAAGAACGTTAAGGTAATTATCCCCGGCTACACGCATTTACAAGTGGCCCAATGCGTGCTCCTGGCGCATCATCTTTTAGCTTACATCGAAGGCCTGGAGAGGGATAAGGGAAGATTGAATGATGCTCAAAGCAGAATGGATTTTATGCCTTTAGGCGCCTGCGCTTTTTCAGGGACAGGCCTGCCGATCAACAGGAGCTTAGTCGCTAAGGAGTTGGGATTTAAAAACGTGACCGCCAATAGCATTGATTCGGTCAGCGACCGGGATTTCATCATTGAAGCCCTGGCGGCCCTGGCGATCCTATCCGTGCATCTCTCCCGGATGGCCGAGGATCTTATCCTGTGGTCGACTAAGGAATTCAACTTCATTGATATTGATTTTTCTTTTTGCACGGGCTCCAGTATTATGCCGCATAAAAAAAATCCGGATATACTGGAGTTGATCAGAGGCTCGGTCGGTAAGATCCAGGGCGACCTTTCCAATGTATTAATACTGATGAAGGGCTTGCCTTCTTCTTATAACCGGGATTTGCAGCTGGATAAACCGCCGCTTTTTGACGCGGTAGATACGGTCAAGGATATTTTAGAGATCTTCATAGCTTTATGCGGAAATATCACGATCAAGAAAGAGGCTATCGCCTCCCGATTGGGCGATGAAGCACTGTTTTCGGTTGATGTCGTGGAATACCTGATCAAAAAAGGCATCTCTTACAGGGAGGCGCATGACATTGTGGGCAAAATGGTCAGGGACTGCCTGGATAAGGGTAAGAAGATATCCGGATTGGGCCCGGATGAACTAAAAAAATATTCTCCGAAGTTAACTCCCGACGTTAAAAAAATATTAAACGCCTGGGATTCGGTAAATCTTAAACAATCCTTTGGCGGCACCAGCCCTAAGCTTGTGCAAAAACAGATCCACGCCTGGGATAGAAAGCTAAGGTAGGATTATATGCACGAATTTAAATACCGCAGGAATAATTTATATTGCGAGGATGTAAAAGTCGGTGACCTGGCCAAAAAATTTGGCACCCCGCTTTATGTTTACAGCTATCAAACCCTGACCGGCCATTTTTTAAAGCTAAAAACCGCCTTCCGGGAGATTAATCCCCTTATCTGCTATTCGGTGAAAGCCAACTCTAACCTGGCGCTCCTGAGGGCGTTAGTGAACGAGGGGGCGGGCCTGGATATTGTTTCCGGCGGGGAATTATTCCGGGCCATCAAAGCCGGCTGTTCTTTAAAAAAGATAGTCTATGCCTCGGTGGGCAAGACAGATTATGAGATAGAAGAAGCGGTAAAATTAGGCATCCTGTTTTTTAATGTGGAGTCATTCCCGGAGTTAAAAAACATCCAGCATATTGCCCGGCGCCTTAAAAAACGGGTGAACGTAGCTTTGCGCATCAATCCGGATGTCGAGCCGAAAACGCACAAATATATCACTACCGGTAAATTGACCAATAAATTCGGGATAGATTTTAATACCGCTAAAAAAATAATTTTCCTGGCCCGGGGTTTTTCCCATGTGCGCATAGCGGGCTTGCATATCCATATCGGCTCCCAGATAACTACTCCCGAGCCCTTTGTGGCGGCGATAACCAAGGTAATTAAATTCATCGCCGGATTGAAAAAAGAAGGGATACGCCTGGAATATTTGAATATCGGCGGAGGACTGGGGATAATTTACGACAAAGAAATGCCCCAAACCGCCGCTAAATTCGCCGACAGGGTCCTGCCTTTGTTAAAAAAATCAGGGTTAAGGATCATTATGGAGCCGGGCAGATTTATTGCCGGCAATGCCGGGATACTGGCGACCAAGGTCCTTTATGTTAAAAATACTCCGAAGAAAAAATTCATTATCGTCGATGCCGGGATGAACGATCTGATCCGCCCGGCATTATACGAGGCGTACCACCAGATAGTCTCGCTGAAATATAAAAGGAAAACCGAGAAAGCGGATGTTGTCGGGCCGATATGCGAGTCAGGTGATTTTTTTGCTAAAGACAGGGGGCTGCCCAAAGTTGAAGAGGGAGATTACCTGGCAGTGCTGGGCGCCGGGGCCTATGGCTTTAGCATGGCGAGTAATTACAACTCTCGCCGCCGGCCGCAGGAAGTTATGGTGGTAAAAAATAAAGTATTCGTGATCCGAAAAAGAGAAACCTGCGGGGATTTAACGCGCAATGAAACAATCCCCGGTTTCCTTTTAAAGTAGGGATTATGCGTAAAATGAAATTCACTAAGATGGTAGCTTCAGGCAATGATTTCGTCGTTATCGAGGCCAAAAGCGCTCCGGCAGGATCCGGGAGTTTGAACAGTTTGGCCCGCAGGGTCTGCGACCGGAAATACGGCATAGGCGCGGACGGGTTGCTGGTCTTGAAAAGAACGCTTCCCGGCACTGTCAGTATGCGTATTTTTAACAGCGACGGTTCAGAAGCGGAAATGTGCGGTAATGGCAGCCGCTGCGCCAGCCTTTGGACAGGGTTAAAGAGATTAAATCTTAAGACCCGTGCCGGGCTCCTGGGAGCAATTGTACAAAAAGGCCAGGTTAAAGTGAAGCTCACCAGCCCTAAAGGTTTAAGGCTGGATATCCCGCTTAAAATAAATAACCGCAGGCTGAAAGTAAATTTTATCAATACCGGGGTACCGCATGCCGTAATCTTCGTTTCCGGAGTGGACAAAATTAACGTGCAAGATATCGGTAGAAGCATCCGTTACCATAACAAATTTTCTCCTGCCGGGACAAATGCGGATTTCGTTGAAGTTATCGGAAGGAACGCGATAAGGATCCGCACTTACGAAAGAGGGGTGGAGGATGAGACGCTGGCCTGCGGCACCGGGAGTGTAGCTGCGGCGTTGATCTTCGCTTTGAAGGCAGGCGTTCCGGATAAGGTATACGTGCATACAAAAAGCGGCGAAATTTTAAAGATCTATTTTAAGAGAGATAGCCACGGTTTTTCGGATGTCTGGCTTGAGGGTAAAGCGCAGGCAGTTTACAAAGGAGAATATTATGTTTAAAGGCTCAATCACAGCCATTGTCACTCCATTCTGCGCTCAAGGCGCAAAATCAACGGTGGATGAGAAAAAACTCCGGGAGTTGATCGAGTTCCAGATTGAAAACGGGAGCGCGGGTATTGTGCCCTGCGGCACAACCGGAGAATCAGCGACCCTGTCTTTTGAAGAACATGAGCGGGTTATTGAGGTCACTATTGAGCAGGTTAAAAAAAGAGTGCCGGTAATCGCCGGGACAGGTTCGAATTCCACTGCTGAAGCCATACTGCTGACTAAGCAGGCTGCCAGCGCCGGAGCAGACGCCTCGCTGCAGGTTTCTCCTTATTACAACCGCCCGACACAGAGAGGCCTATACGAACACTTTAAAGCCGTGGCCGATTCGGTAGATATCCCGATCATCCTTTATAATATCGCCGGACGCACCGGAGTGAATATTGAGCCGGAGACGATCGCCAGATTATCCGCTGATTGTAAAAATATAGCGGGAGTCAAGGAGGCGTCGGGAAATCTGGAGCAGATGTCGCGCATAAAAGCGCTTTGCCCCTCTGGTTTTCAGCTGATCTCGGGGGACGACGGCCTGACTCTTCCTGTATTAAGCATCGGCGGAATAGGGATAATCTCCGTGGTAGCGAATATCGCTCCGCGGGACGTAGCAGACCTGGTCGGTGAGTTTGGAAAAGGGAACATTCAAAGAGCCCGGGAACTGCATTATAAATTATTACCGCTGGTCAAAGCCATGTTTATCGAGACTAATCCTATCCCCGTAAAGACCGCGATGGGGTTATTGGGCATGTGCGAGCCTTCTTTACGATTACCGATGTGCGCGCTGTCGCCGGACAACCTGGAGAAGCTTAAAAAATCCCTGCGGGATTATGGCCTTTTGAAGTAAACCCATAATGAACAAGAAAAAGATTTTTTTAATCGCTTTGGTCGCCGTCTCTATAGGCCTGAACATATATTTCCGGCTGGGCACCCTGTTTTTATGGTCTCTGGACAAGGCGGCGAAGAAAGAGGTCCACGCCGCAATTGCCGAGAAATTATATAAAGAGATCAATATGGTGTATTCCGGGCTGGGCGAGGCGGATAAGGCGGAGCTGCTGGAAAGCGCCTTTGAGTTATATTTGAAAGAAAATAAAACCGGGATCAAAAAGAATATCCTTGAGAAAAGCAGGGCCCTGAAACAGTATTTCCAGGATAAAAGCGGCTGGCCATATTTACAGGAGGTCGATCCTTACCGCTGGTATAGGAGGGTAGATAATTTTTTAAAGAGCGGCCAATTCGGCACCGCCCGCATCAATAACCAGGACTATGATACCCTGATGCTCGCTCCTTTCGGGGCCAGGATCGAGCCCTTAAAGCTGCATTTCTATATCGGAGCGTATTTTTATAAATGCGCGCATTTTATAAATAATAAATTATCCCTGATGGCCGCGCTCAGTTTTCTTCCCGTGTTCCTTTCGATTTTCCTGGTCATAGCCGTATTTTGCGTTGCGCTTATGCTGGGTGTCTCCTACGGAGGAAGTTTTATCGCCAGCCTGGCGGTAGGGCTTTCGCCCGCGGTATTGATGCGTTCAACTTTCGGATGGTTTGATACGGATATCTATAATATATTCTTGCCGCTTTTTATTACTTACCTGGCCGGTTATTCTTTTAAAGTAAAAGGGCCAAAGCACCTGCTCTTTCTGTTTTTAGCCGGATTAGTAACCGGAATATATTCGGCGATATGGTCGATCTGGTGGTTTATCCTTTATATTATTATTGCCGGCCTGTTCTTGTACGAGGCCTGCGTTATTAGTTACGATAAACGCAGCAGCAGAATGGCGAGAATTAAGGGCGCTTTTTTATCCTTAACGGTGTTTATTTTCTCTGCTTACCTGTGGGTAGGGATTATTTCGGGTCCTGAAGCAGTCAGCGGTTCTTTCTTAGAGCCATTTTATTTTCTGGCCTCGCGGCAGAACCTGGCCATAGGCAATTTTTGGCCGAATATGGCATTTTCTATACAGGAATTGGGCGGCGCCGGGGCCGTTTATATAAAAGGGGGCCTGGGCGGGGCGATTATTCTATACGGCGGGCTGCTGGGGATCCTGGTGTTGATCATCGGCAAGAGGGTCCTGATGAAATTTTCCGAAAGAAGTTTTGTATTATTTGTTTTATTTGTCTGGCTGGCGGTAATGCTTATCCTGACTTCTCTCTCCAAAAGATTTATCATCTTCCTGGCTGTGCCGATAGGCATTTTATTCGGCGCCTTCCTGGATATACTGCGGGATTTTATGTATCAACAGAAAAATAAAATTATTTTCCTGCGCAGGGTTAATGAGCGGGCCTATCTTGTCCTGTTAAGCGGGATTTTCCTGGCGGCCGGCATAATACCTGTGCGTGCCGCATCCCGGGAGGTGTTTTTGCCCATACTGAATAATACCTGGGAGAATATGCTGATCAAGATAAAGAATTCCACTCCGCCGGATGCGGTGATCAACGCCTACTGGGACCCCGGAGACTTTATCATGAGTATCGGAGGCAGGGCCACCCTGCACTGCCCGCAATATAATTTTACGCCGGCGGCCTACTGGACCGCCAGGATGCTCTTGTCGGATAACGAAAAAGAGGCGCTGGGAATCCTGCGCATGCTTAATGCCGGCAGCACGCGCGCATTTGACGAATTGCTCAAGCTTACGGCCGGAGAAAAATTAGCGGCGCTGGAACTGATCAATAAAATGATACTTTGCACCAAAGATGAGGGCCGCTTGCTGCTGAACAAGCACACGAACGATAAACAGCTTAGCGATAGAATTCTTGGCCTCATGTATGAGCCCAAGCATCCTGCTTACCTGCTGGTCGATGAAAGCCTGCTGGGCATGCTCGATGTCCTGAGCACCTTAGCCAGCTGGGATTTCAAAAAATTGGATCTCTGGCAGAGCATGGCGGTGGATAAGGAAAAATTCGTGGATTACGCAACGAATAAATACGGTTATTCCAAAATTTACGCCGAATCACTTTACCGGAATATGTGGCTGACCGACAGGAAAAGGCCTTTAGATTGGGTTTCCCGGGAAAGGTACCGGCTATATAGCCGTTCCCTGGCCCAAAAATCCGGAGCCCGGGATGAGAAAATCGTATTTTTTAATAACGGTTTATTGGTGGACAAGAATAATGCCAGCTTTTTTTACAGGCAGGATATGCCTCAAAGGTGGGTCATCCCTGCGGAAATAATTTTTGTTACCAGGGATAGAGTAAAAGAGAAGGCGCTTAAGGGGAACAGCGAGTATTCACTTTTGTTTTTGGAGAATGAAAAGTCCTATGAGGCGGTCTTAATGGATAAACGCTTGGCTCACAGCCTGCTGGTTAAGCTGTATTTTATGCAGGGCAGGGGGTTAAAGCATTTTCAGCTCGTCGAGCAGGAAGAGGATAAAGAGAGGCGTATGCGTATTTATTTATACAAGATCAATTGGAACGCTAAGTAAGGAGAGCTCGGCAATGATAAAATTAGGAGTTTGCGGTGTTTGCGGAAAAATGGGCAGGCGTATTTTTGAGTTGGCCTCGCGCGATGCTGATTTTGAGCTGGCTCTGGCTTTGGAAAAAAGAGGGACTCCGGCTATCGGCAGGGATATCGGGAAGTTAAAAATATCCTCCAGTCCGGACGGTTTGTTCCTTATCGACGTGCTGGTGGATTTTACTGTCCCCGAAGCAGCTGAAATAAGCCTGGATTACGCGGCTAAATATAAAAAAGCCCTCGTCCTGGGGACAACCGGTTTAAGCGATGTTCAGGTTAAGAAAGTCGAGGAGGTCAGCCGCGTCGTTCCGGTGGTATTTACCCCGAATATGGCTATTGGCGTGAATGTGTTATTCGGGATCCTGCCGCTTCTCGCCGGTAAATTAGGGCCGGATTACAACATCGAGATCGTGGAGGCGCATCATAAAACCAAGAAAGACGCGCCTTCCGGCACAGCCAAAAAAATGCTGGAGATCTTAAGCGAGGCAACCGGAAAACAGGTCCCCGCGCATTCTATCCGCTTAGGGGACATTGTCGGCGACCATACAGTTATATTTTGCGGTAATTCCGAGCGTATTGAGATAAAACACCAGGCGCATTCGCGTGATCTATTTGCTTTGGGAGCTTTAAAGGCGGCCAAGTGGATCTTCGGCAAGCCTGCCGGTTTATATTCAATGCAGGACGTATTAAAATAGAGGAGAATATGTTTAAACTATCTAAAAAATTGCAGGACCTTCCGCCGTACTTATTTCTAGAAATTGATAAAGCTAAAAGAAAGGCCCGCGCCGCCGGCCGGGACATTATTGATTTAGGCATAGGCGACCCTGACCAGCCCACGCCCAGGCATATAATTGAAGCGTTATACCAGGCTTCTCTTGATCCAGCTAACCACCGCTACGCTTTGGACCAGGGTATGCCGGCCTTACGCCGTTCAATCGCTGCCTGGTATAAAGAGAGGTTTGACGTCAGCCTGAACCCTGATTCCGAAGTCCTGCCGTTGATCGGGTCCAAAGAAGGCCTGGCGCATTTTCCTTTGGCTTTTTTAAACCCGGGAGATTATTCCCTGGTTCCTGACCCCTGTTATCCTCCTTATAAAGGCGGGACTATTTTAGCCGGAGGCAGGCCCTATACTTTGCCGCTCCTGGAAGAAAATGCCTTTTTACCCGACCTTAAAAAAATACCTTTGAACGTGCGTAAAAAAGCGAAAATGATCTTTGTCAATTATCCCAATAATCCCACGTCGGCGACCGCCGAAAAATCTTTTTACAAAGAATTGATCGAGTTCGCCCGTAAAAATAAGATCATCATTGTTTCGGACCTGGCTTACTCGGAGCTGAGCTATGACGGATACCGTCCCGCGAGTATCTTAGAACTGGAGGGGGCGCGGGAAGTAGCCGTAGAGTTCCACTCATTATCCAAAACTTACAATATGACTGGTTGGCGCGTAGGCTGGGCCTGCGGCAATGAAGAGCTGGTTGCAGCTTTAGCTAAAGTCAAATCCAATATTGACTCGGGTATCTTCTCAGCGCTCCAATTAGCCGGAATCGTCGCGCTGTCCGGTCCGCAGGATTACGTTAAAAATATGTGCAGCCTCTACCAGGAGCGGCGCGATTGTTTGATGGGGGGCTTAGAGGTATTAGGCTGGCAGGCGCACAGCCCCAAAGCGACTTTCTACGTCTGGATAAAAGTCCCCCAGGGGAAAAGCTCTATAAGATTTTCCGGGGTTCTATTAGACAAAGCAAATATTGTGGTTACTCCCGGAGTCGGATTCGGCAGGTACGGGGAGGGTTATATCCGGATGGCGCTTACCGTCAGCAAAGAGCGTATCCGGGAAGCGGTTGAGCGGTTAAAAAAAATTTAACTTTGCAGGTCAGCGTTTATGGAAATATGCTATCTGGGCGCAGGTTCAAACGTAGGTAACCGGAGGCGCAACATTAAACAAGCCGTAAGCAGGATAAGCCTTTTAGAAAACACTGAACTGCTCAAAGAGTCCGCATTTATGCAGACCGCTCCCGTAGGAGGGCCGGCTGGCCAACCGAAATTCTTGAACGCTGCCTTGAAGATCAGGACAGGGCTTGCGCCTTTAAAGCTGCTTAAAGAGTTGAAGAGCATTGAAAAAGAACTGGGCCGGAAAAAGGGCCGGCGTAACGGCCCCCGGACGATCGATCTGGATATACTGCTTTACGGGGACAGGGTGATCCGGGCTAAAAAGCTGGCCATCCCTCATCCGCGCATGTTTGTCCGGGATTTTGTGATTAGGCCTTTATCCGAAATTATATGAAGATAATCAAGTCGCCTTCAGAGCTGTATAATGTTTTAAAAAAGTTTAAGCTGGCTGGTAAGCCTATTGGGTTTGTTCCGACTATGGGCGCTTTGCACGCGGGCCATTTAAGCCTTATCCGCCAGGCGCGTAAAGAGAATACCATTGTTGTAGTGAGCATATTCGTTAATCCAACGCAATTCGGGCCTAAGGAAGACCTCAAAAAATACCCGCGGCCGCTGAGTAAAGATTTGGCGCTTTGCCGTAAAGAGAAGGTAGATTTTGTTTTTCTTCCCCGGGTAAAGGACATTTACGGCGAAGATTTTTCAACTTATGTCAACGTGGAAAAGTTAAGCGGGGTCCTTTGCGGGGCAGCCCGGCCCGGGCATTTCCGGGGCGTAGCAACGATAGTAGCTAAACTCCTGAATATCGCTCGACCGGATGTAATCTATCTTGGCCAGAAAGACGCGCAGCAGGCAGTGGTTATCCGGAAGATGGTCAGGGATCTGAATATTCCGGTTAAGGTTAAAGTTATGCCGACGGTGCGCGAAAAAGACGGCCTGGCTTTAAGCTCGCGGAATGCCTATTTGAATAGAAGAGAGAGGGTGGAGGCTTTGGTATTATTCCGGGCGTTAAATTTAGCTAAACTACTGATTAATTCCGGGGCTAAAAATCCTTCCCGGGTTATTAGCAGGATGAGACAGTTGATTAACAGGAAGAAAAGCGCCAGGATCGATTATATTGCCATTGTCGGCGCGCAAGACCTTCAGCCGGTTAAAAAGATTTCCGGAGAATGCCTGATCGCCCTGGCTGTACACCTGGGCAGGACCAGGTTGATCGATAATATAATAGTGAGGGTTTAGATAATGAAGAAGCTAAAGATCGGGATCGTCGGTTGCGGCGCGATAGGAAGTTCCCTGGCCGGGGCAATAGTCAAAGATTTTAAGCGCCAGGCCCAGCTTGGCGCGCTTTTTGATATAGACAATAATAAAGCTAAAGGGTTGTCCAAGAAATTATCCGGCGGACCTGGTTTGGCAGCAGCTAACCTGAGGCAGTTGATCGCCAGGTCAGAATTAATAGTTGAAGCGTCATCAGCTAAGGTTTCCTGGGATATCGCCAAAACAGTTTTATCCGCAGGCAAGTCGGTAATGATCATGAGCGTAGGAGGAATAGCCAAGCGTCTGGCCCGGTTAACCGCGTTGGCTGAACATAATCGCGCAAAAGTTTATATCCCCAGCGGCGCTCTCTGCGGTATTGACGGATTAAAAGCCTCCAGGATGGGCAGGATCAAGAGGGTAATCCTTACTACGACCAAGAATCCGGCTTCCTTTAAGGGTGTCCGGTATGTAGAAGCCAAAAGGATCGATTTAGATAGAATGAAGAAGGATACCGTATTATTTTCGGGAAAGGCAGGCGAGGCAGTCAAATATTTTCCTCAAAATATCAATGTTGCCGCGGTCTTGAGCCTGGCGGGTATAGGCGTAAATAACACTCAGGTCAGGATCATTGCTTCTCCCAGGGTTACTCAGAATATACACGAGGTCAGGGTTGAGTCTGTAGCCGGCACGATCACTACGCGCACCGAAAATGTCCTGCATCCGGCTAACCCCAAGACGAGTTATTTAGCTGTTCTGTCCGCGATAGCTATGTTAAAGCAGATCCTGGAGCCGATAAAGATCGGCACGTGACGAAAATAACAAATAACGAACGATAAGAAGGGGGGTGAATCAGAAAATGGCAGAGAAATTAGTGAAACTCGGGGTAAAGAGGGCGAAGGGTTTCCTCTATTACATTGACAAGCAAGGTGACGTCTCCTGTGCTAAAATGGCAAGAGGCGCGAAAAAAGGAGGCAGCCCGAAGAAGGTAGCCAAATGCGGCATCAAGAGAAAAGAAGGTTACCTTTATTTCTTGGACAAGAAAGGTGATGTTTCCTGCGCCAAGATGAAAAGAGGCGGTAAAAAGAAAAAGAAATAAGTAAAAAAAAGGGGGCGGTTCTGTTTTTTTCTAAAAGGCAGAACCGTCCCCAGTTTCCCCTTATGGCAACAAAATCAACCTATAGACTGCTGTTAGGATTAATTATTGTCTTGGCCGTAACCCTGCTTTTACCTACCCTGGCCCGGGTGCCTTATTTTTCTTACGCGGACGATGTATGTTATTTTAAATACGCCGCCTATATAGGCGAAAAAGGCCTTAACGGCTTTGCGCTTCTTTTTCAGGGATTTATCTCCGACCAGCCTAATTGGTTCAATCCCCATCCGCTCAGGATCGGTTTTATAATTCTCTCCGCAGCCTGGTTAAAAATCCTGGGTTATTCACTATTGAATTTAGCTTTTCTATCGTTATTCTCTTACGTGCTGTTCTTGGTTTTTTCCTATTATTTTTCCAGGAAATACCTGGGAGAGCAACTGGCTTTATTATTAGTGCTCCTGCTGGCTTTTTCGCCGCTCCAGATGGCCATGGCCCGCCGGGCGTTTGCCGACAGCATCTTAAATTTATTTTCCATTTTGGCAGTATGGTTATTCTGGGATTTCCTAAAAAGCAGGAGCAAGCTGAAATTTATCCTTTTTGTTGTTGTATACGCCTGTAGTATTTTAATCAAGGAAACTTCGCTGTTACTGATTTTTGTTTTCCTGTCTTTTTTATTGGCCAGTAGGTTTATTAGTAACCAAAAAGTTTACTTAAAAGAAACAACGCTTCTTTTATCGCTTCCGGTAATTTTGGCCGGCCTGGCATACCTGGTTTGCGGCGTTTTGCCTTATCTGCCGGGCATCATCAAGATCCTATTAATGCCTGCGCCGGATAATTCTTACGCTACTCTATTCTGCTCCGGCCCCTGGTACCGCTACTTGATAGATTACCTGCTGCTTTCTCCCTGGGTGGTTATCTTAACCATCGGTTTTATTTTCAGTTTCCTCTTGAACAAGGAAAAGGACGGATTATCCCTGTATTTTGTCTTTATTTTTCTGGTTAGTTTAATTTTATTCAGCGTTTTCCTGAAAAACGTGCGTTATATTATCATTCTAGATACTCCGATGCGTTTATTCTCTCTGTTTATGCTCAATAGAATAGCGCAGAAGATTTACCCGCGTAAGGCGATGAAATTAACGTTTGCCCTGGTCATCATTTTAGCGTTTTTTGATTGCCTTAATTTTTACCATTTATTTATCGCCGAGAATATCCATGACCCTACAAGCTTTTTCCTGCTTAAGGCTCAACAGATCATTCCTTTCCGTTAACCATGCCTAGCGAATCTATTATTATCCGCGGCGCCAAAGAGCACAACCTGAAAAACATCAGCCTTACGCTTCCGCGGAACAGCCTGATCGTGGTTACGGGCCTATCCGGTTCAGGTAAATCCAGCCTGGCCTTTGATACTGTTTATGCCGAAGGCCAGCGCAGGTTTGTGGAGAGCCTTTCCAGCTATGCTCGTCAATTTTTAGAGCAGCTGCAGAAGCCTGATATAGAATATATATCGGGCCTGTCGCCGACCATTGCCATTGAGCAAAGATCAGCCGGCGGAAACCCCCGTTCCACAGTAGCGACCCAGACAGAGATCTACGATTATTTAAGGCTTCTTTTTGCGCGGATCGGCAAAATTTACTGTTATCATTGCGGCCGGGCGATAGAAAAGCAGAGCAGCCAGGAGATCGTTGAAAAAATAATGTCTTTGCCGCCAGGCACGGATATACAGGTCTTAGCGCCTCTGGTGCGCGGGAGAAAAGGCGAATACAGAGACATATTTTCCGGGATCCAGAAATCCGGATTTGTGCGCTGCCGCGTTGACGGGAAAATCTATGAGCTGCCGGCAAAGATCAAGTTAGCCAAATATAAGGCCCACAATATAGAGGTAGTGGTAGACAGGCTGACCTTGAAAGAGGGCATCAAAAACAGGCTTACGGATTCGCTGGAGACGGCGTTAAAAGCCGGCCAGGGCACGGTGATCATCAGCGCTAAACAGGACCTGGTTTTTAGCGAACAGTACGCCTGCCCCAACTGCGGGGTAAATTACGCGGAAGTTGAACCGCGCATTTTTTCTTTTAATTCTCCTTACGGCGCCTGTATCGAGTGCAACGGCCTGGGGACAAAGATCAAGTTTGACCCGGACTTAGTTATTCCCGACAAAAGTAAGTCCATCAACGCCGGGGCTATTGCCCCCTGGAAAAGAGGAGGCCGGGGTTACATTCTTTATTACCGCTGGCTTATCCGTGAATTATCGGCTCAACTGCATTTTGACCTGGATACGCCGTTCAATAAATTACCGAAAGACATCCGGCAGGCAATACTCTACGGTTCGGATGAATATGTGGGCAATAAGCCGTTTGAAGGAGTTATCCCGCACCTGGAGAGGTTATTCCGTCAGACCGATAGCGATTACCTGAAAGAAGAGATATCCCGGTTCATGTCTTCTTCTGCCTGTCCGGCCTGTAAAGGGGCGCGCCTTAAAAAAGAAAGCCTGGCCGTCAGGATCAATAATAAAAATATCTGGGAAATAACCCAGATGCCGATTAAAGAGGCGCAGGTTTTCTTCAGCAATCTGGAATTGAGCGCTAAAGAAAAATTGATCGCTTATCAGGCCTTAAAAGAGATAACCCAGAAGTTGAAGTTTTGTATTGATGTCGGTTTGGATTACCTTACTTTAGACAGGAAGAGCGCGACCCTTTCCGGAGGGGAAGCGCAGAGGATCCGCCTGGCTACCCAGGTAGGTTCAGGCCTGGTTGGCGTATTATATGTCTTGGATGAGCCGAGCATCGGCTTACATCAGCGGGACAACGCCAAACTGTTAACTACCCTTAAATCATTGAGGGACCTGGGAAATACGCTGCTGGTAGTTGAGCATGACGAGGCAACCATACTGAGCGCCGATTATATCGTAGATTTAGGCCCCGGCGCAGGCAGGCACGGCGGAGAAGTAGTTTTTGCGGGGAATAAGGAGGAACTCTTAAAGGACCGGCATTCTCTGACCGCTAAATACCTGAGAAGGGAATTAAAAATAGAACTGCCCGCTAAAAGAAGGGGCTGGAAGGATAAGAAATCCCTGGAGATAAAAGGCGCTGCCGAGCACAATCTTAAAGATATCGACATTCGCTTCCCTCTGGGGACCTTTATCGGAGTTACCGGCGTTTCGGGTTCAGGAAAATCCACGCTTATCGACGAGATATTATACCGGGCTTTGGCCCAAAAAATTTATAAATCCAAAGAGAAGCCGGGCCGGTTCAGGAAGATCGCCGGAGCGGAATTCATTGACAAGGTGATCGAAGTAGACCAATCGCCGATCGGGCGGACTCCGCGCTCTAATCCGGCTACCTACACCGGCGTCTTTGGGCATATTCGCGATATCTTTAGCCGTCTGCCGGAATCGCGCGTGCGCGGTTATCAACCCGGCCGGTTTTCTTTTAATGTCAAGGGCGGCCGCTGCGAAGCCTGTATGGGCGACGGCATCAAGAAGATTGAAATGCATTTTCTGCCGGATGTCTATGTGAAGTGCGACATCTGCAAGGGTTTGAGGTTTAATGAAGCTACCCTGGATATAAAATATAAGGGTAAATCTATTGCCCAGGTTCTGGAAATGACCGTGGAAGAGGCGCTCGAACTGTTTAATAATATCCCGAAGATTAATAACACGCTGGCTTATCTCCAGGATGTGGGTTTGGGGTATATCCAGCTGGGCCAATCCGCGACTACTCTTTCCGGGGGCGAGGCGCAAAGGCTTAAGCTTTCCAGCGAATTAAGCAAGCGCTCAACGGGAAGCACGCTTTATATACTCGATGAGCCGACTACGGGCCTGCATTTCGCCGATGTCGCCAGGTTGATCAACGTGTTACAGCGGTTGGTTGATAAAGGCAATACCGTGGTAGTTATTGAACATAACTTGGAGGTAATTAAAAGCGCAGACTACCTCATTGATCTGGGCCCGGAAGGCGGGGATAAGGGCGGAGAGCTGGTTGGCTTTGGCAGCCCGGAAGAGCTTATCCATAATCCCAGATCCTACACTGCGCAGTTCCTTAAAAAAGCGTTAATTTATTGAAAATGCACAGGATCAAGACATTCTTAATCTTCATGCTGGTATTCGGCGTATTCGCGCAGTTGCCGGCCCAGGAAATAACCGCCAGCCTTAAAGAGGAAGAAACTCTTTTTATGGCTAAGAAGGCTTTTGAAGATGGTTTTTACGAGGTAAGCCTTGGCCTTCTGGAGCGTTTTTTAAATGATTACCCGGATTCCCCCAAAGCCGCGGAAGCGGAGTTACTGGAGGGAGAATGTTATTTTCAGCAAAACAAATTTACCGAGGCCCTGGATAAGTTTGAAACGCTCTTAAAAAACCCTCAGGCCCGGGGTATTCAGGACGCTGTTTATTATTGGACGGCCGAGGTTTATTTTAAGGGAGATAATTTTTCCCGGGCAGCTGCCTACTACAAAAAAATAATCAAAGAATTCCCCAATTCCTCCTATGTGCCGATCGCCTATTATTCCGCAGGCTGGTGCTTATTCCAGGAGCGTAAATTTCAGGATGCT
>JBAZIT010000012.1:0-19579 GCA_041651675.1 Candidatus Omnitrophota bacterium
ATTGGCCGGAGTCATTCTGGTAATTAGCCAGGTCCTTGCTCCATTGGCCATACGCAAAACCCAAAGCCGTAACATCCGTATCGCGTTTGGGGACCAGGCCCGTATAGACCAGGCCTCCGTCCACAAAAAAACTGAACTCATTCACATCCGCAGGAGCAAAGGTCAGGACAGAAAATAAAGTCAGCCCCTGCTTACTATCCGGCCCTCCTTCGCGGTAGACCATCTGGTCGCCGTGAAGATAGAAACCGTAAGTGCCCCGGTGCTTGCGTTTGGGCAGGCCGCTGATCGCGGCAGAATTGCCATTTTCATCTTTGTAGAAATCGTCAAACTTGCCAGAATCGTACATTCCGCCTAATTTATAATTTCCCGGCAAGCCCTTACTGTCTTCTGACTGATTCAACAAATAACTGAATTCCTGCAGTAGAAGAACACCCTTGTTGCTTCTCATGCTGAAATCTGTCCCGTGGTATTTATTATCGCCTACCCGGTCATCGCCGTTATATATACCGGTCTTGGAGAGGACTTCTTTGGTTATTTTATATTTAAGCAGCGCGCCCCAAGTAGCGGTAGGATAAGCGGTAAAGGGTATGTTGATCGGAATGCTGATCGGGTTGCCGTCAATGGAATTATTTACAAAATTCCAGTAGATCGGAGAAGAAGCAAAATCATCCCCGGCTCCCAGGCGGCCAAACCTTAAAGACATCCGGCCGTCCATAAGCGTCTTATCCAGGTAAAGCGAATAAAGCCGGAATTGTTCCGAACCGTAGATGCTGCTGACTACAAAGCGGTTGCCGATATCCTTGGAAAGGCTGCGGCCCTGGCGATAAACTCCAGCCACATGGAACTGCCATCCGTCATAGGCTAATAGCTTACCCAGGTCAATATTAAGATCCAGGCCCAGCGAAGAATCATAACGGAAGCGGTGTTCTCTTTGCCCGCCCACAGGGTTGCTTAAAAGGTCAACCACATAACTGCTGGCAAAGGTCACCCCGGAATTGGCGAGCTTATCGCGCTCGCCAAACCAGTTACCGGTAAGATTTTCACGGGTCAGCCAGTCGGCGCCGGTTTGGGCGTAAGCTGAAGAAAAAAATGCAGTAACAAGAATAGTTGCGCAAATTACCACTCCGGCCCTACCGCGTAAGCCTGGCATAAGCCTTCTCCTTTTTTTAAATGCTGTTTTTTTAGCCAAAGAAAATGCTTAAAGTGATTATATACCGGTTAAAACCCTACAGCAAGAATAATTCTCTAATCCAGTTTCAGATTGCGTAATCTTAAGGCATTGCCGATCACCGACACCGAACTTAAGCTCATCGCAGCTGCGGCAAGCATCGGGTTTAAGAGCAGCCCGAAGACAGGGTACAGCGCGCCGGCGGCAATAGGAACACCAATGGCATTATAAAAGAATGCCCAGAAAAGGTTTTGCCGGATATTCCGCATCACGCCCCGGCTAAGCCGCAGGGCTTTGACTATTCCGTGGAGGTCTCCTTTAACCAAAGTAATCCCCGCGCTCTCAATCGCTACATCCGTTCCCGTAGCCATAGCCACCCCGACCTGAGCCGCAGCTAATGCCGGAGCATCATTAATTCCGTCACCGGCTGCCATCACGCTCAACCCTCTGCCTCTCAATTCTTCAACTATCCCCTGTTTATCTTTTGGCGTAAGCCCGGCATAAACTTCGCTTATGCCTGATTCCCGGGCAATAGCCTGCGCTGTCTTCGCATTATCCCCGGTCAGCATAATTATTTTTAAACCCATTTGCTTTAATTCCCGGACTGCCCCGGGCGTTGTTTTTCTGATGGGATCGGCAACCGCGATGATCCCGGCTGCCTGGCCTTCAACAGCTACCCAGGTAACTGTCTGGGCATCTTCCTGCAATTCGCCGGACCTCTTATCCAGCGCCTCAGGCAAATTTATTCCGGCATCCTGGATGAATTTTTGCTTGCCTAACAAAATTTCTTTTCCGTTTACTTTTGCGCTCAGGCCCAAACCGGTCAAGGATTGAAAATCTTCAGCCGCTTCCAACGAGGCACCCTGTTCCCTGGCGTAATTAACTATTGCCCGGCTTAAAGGATGTTCACTGTTCTGCCCGAGCGAAGCGGCGATACTTAATAAAGCCTGCTTATCCCAGTTATCCGCGGGAATAACCGAATTTACCCGCGGCGAGCCTATGGTTAAAGTCCCGGTTTTATCTATAAGCAGATGCGTTACCTTCTCGGCTTTTTCAATTGCTTCGGCGTTCTTTATAAGGACGCCTGATTGCGCAGCCCGGCCAACACCGCCCATCACCGACATCGGCGTAGCCAGGCCCAAAGCGCAGGGGCAGGCAATAATTAAGACTGATACCGCGCTAGCCAAAGCGTAGGCTAAAGCCGGCTGGGGGCCAAACAAGATCCAGGCAATAAAAGCGATTAACGCGCACCCGAATACGGCGGGAATAAAATAAGCGCTGGCCTTATCCGCAAGTTTTTGAATAGGCGCCCGGCTGTGTTCGGCATCACTTACCATTTTTACGATCTGGGCAAGGATAGTTTCCGGGCCTACCTTCTCTACCCGCATTATAAAAGCGCCTGTCTGGTTAACTGTTGCGCCGATGACTAGATCGCCTTCTTTCTTAGTTACTGGGAGCGATTCTCCCGAGATCATTGATTCATCAATCGCGCTCTTGCCCTCGACAATCAAGCCATCCAAAGGGACTTTTTCTCCCGGCCGGACCCGTAATAGATCGCCTTTTTGGATATCCTCAATAGCGATATCTTCTTCCCGGCCCTCCCGGATACGGTGGGCGTTTTTGGCGGCCAGGCCGATTAATTCCTTGATCGCCTGGCCTGTCCGGCTGCGGGCCCTGGCTTCCAGCAGCTGCCCAAGAAGGACCAGGACCGTGATAACTGCGGCTGCTTCAAAATACAGGCCTAACTCTCCGTTTTTTTTCAAGGCATCGGGAAAGATACCCGGAAAAAGGAGCGCTAACACGCTAAAACCATAAGCTGCAGCCACGCCGATAGCGATCAAAGTAAACATATTGAGGCTTTTATTAATGACTGATCTCCAGGCTTTTACAAAGAAAATATTTCCCGACCATAAAACTACTGGGGTGGCCAGAACGAACTGGAGCCAGCGCAAAACCGGGGACATTTCTCCGAACATCAGCAGAAAAACAGGGATGGTCAAAGCCGTTCCCAGCCAGAATTTCCGCGCTAAAAAGCGCATCTCCCTGCCTTCATCTTCCTGGCCAACTGAAAGGACGGTTTTGCGCTCAAGAGGCATCCCGCATCTTGAGCAATCGCCCGGTTTATCCTGCCCGATCTCAGGGTGCATCGGGCAAATATAGGTATAGCCTTGTTTATCCAGGTATCCCTCCCGTAATAAAAAACCCCGCACTTTTATTTAAAAAGTGCGGGGTTTGTTTATCTACCGCTAAAAACATCTACTTATTTCTTTTTCATCTTGTCCACAAAATCATTCATGAACTTACCCGCGATATCCTTGCAGCCTAAACCAAAAGCTAAAGCCAGACCTAATCCCAAGCTGCCCAGGCCTATGCCCAGGGTCAACTCGGTGATCCGGATACCGATATTGAGCTGCTCTAAACCTACGAATACGGCAAAAACAATGATAATTATTTCTACGGCTTTAGCTAAAATTTTCCCCTGGCTAACGCCGGCATTGTTAGCTGCCGTCAGGACAATATTCTTTAATATGGTAGCGGCAAACATACCTAATATAAGGATAAATATAGCAGCGATGACATTAGGTATATAAAGCACTACTTTATTCAACAGGTCTGCGGCTATAGTCAGGCCTATGGCGTTGATCGCGACCATGAAAGTAACCAAAAGCGCCAGCCAGTAGCAGATTATTCCGACTAATTCCGAGAGGGAATAGGCTATGCCGCCCTTTTCCAATAAGGCTTCCAATCCCACACGGTCAGAAAGCTCATCAATCTTGATCATCCTTAAAGCCTTGGTCACCACTGCCCGGATCAATTTAGAGATGATCCAACCGACAATGAGGATAATAAGCACCAACAGAATGTTCGTTACAAATTGTCCTATCTGCGAAAGGACACTGCGAGCTGGTTCTAGCAAAACTACTTGCCAACTACTCATCCTGCACCTCCTTTGGTTAGTGTTGCCTAATTTTCATTAACTGTATCATAAGCATAAGGTTATGTCAAGAAAAAGTTTCATTTCCTGTGCCGTCAGCATAATAATCTCATAAATGCAGGCACATCCCGTCATAAGCCGCCTCTACTTTGATGCCCAGACGCTTAGTGAGCGCTGCGGCCTGGATATGCGGCTTAGCTGTAAGCATACTCCTGCCAAAATGGGTAAGGATGGCTCTTTTGGGCTTACAGGACTTAATGATCTCTTCGGCATCTGCCAGGCAGAGATGGTCTACTCCGGTATGGACATTGAAAAAAACTACCGAGATGATCAATATCTCTGTTTTATAGAAATCTTCTAATTTTCTAAAGAACCGGGTGTCGGTAAGCAGGCTGACGCTGACAGGTCCCAAATCGAATTTTAAGCCGTAAGTTTCCACCGGATGTATATGTTTCATCGAAGTTTTGAACTTAAAACCGCCTACCGCGTAATTTTTATTCGCTTTGAGTTTTTCGATCCTCTCGGGAAATTTTGCGGCATACTTTAGGATCACGGCGTCCTCACCTACGGCGTCCGGCGGACAAAAAACAACTCCCCGCTTTTTAAAGCCGCCTTCGGTCATCGCTTCGATCATCACGTTGATATCGTTGGAATGATCCAGATGTTTGTGCGTAAGAATAAGTGCATCCAATTTCATCGGGTCTAATTTCGGGCGGGAGGCAGAGCAGCGCACAATGCTTCCCGGGCCCGGGTCAATCAACACATTGGTATCTTTATTGCAAACCCAGATACCGCCGGAAGACCGAAGCTGCTCAATCATTACGAAACGCGCTCCGGCTGTGCCTAAAAATTTCAGGAAAGCCATAATCTTCTTAACTCCTCATTGATTTTGTGCATCTGGGTATAACTGATCTCGGGCTCGGGCGGAATTTTCTTTCCTGCCAGCCTCTTCTTCTCCCGGGTTCCGAGAAAATCTTCCACGCTCATTGATCTCGCGCCGCAGGAACGCACAAAAAAGGCAATTTCTTTATCGTCTGAAACAACAATAATATTTTTCGGAGCGCTCGTCAGCTCTACCAGCCTCTTAATACGTTCGTCGGCGCTGACCCGCCGGGAAAAAATGACTTCAATGTTTCCGTCCGCCAGGTTATCCGAAGCAGGATCCGCATAACCGTCAAAAACAACCAGGCATTTATTGTTGGGGCTGGCGGTCAACCCGCTCACTTTGATAAGTTGCACCAGGGCCAGGCGCGAATCAGGGTATCTCTTAGGGATTAGCTTTATGAAGCTGGGATGGTTGGTTATGTTGTAGCCGTCGATGATGTACTGTAAGGACATAGATTATGCCTCCTACTGCTCCGTAGATTACGACAAAAGAAAATGACAGCAAGGACATGGCTACCGCTAATTGCTTGACCACTCCGACCTTGGCAAAGTAAACCACAAAAAGGTTCTCCCTCAGGCCCAGGCCTCCGATGGCGATCGGAAGCAGGGTGATCGCGCCGATTATCGGCAGAAAAACAAGGAAATACAGGAACTTGATCTTTATCCCCAAAGAGAGCGCGATTAAATAGGCGCTTAAGGGAGCGATCAGCTGGATGAAAAAAGATAAGATCAGGTTATAGACGATCACCTTTTTATGGTGGCGGAAAATATGGATCTCGCTATGTAAATCGCTGAGCGCTTCCTTTATCTTTCCGGCGCCCGGAGCGGTGAGGAATTTGGTGATCCTGGAATAGATAAAACTGTTGAATAAAACCAGGAGAATGCCGACCAATAAGATCACGATCACCGCGACCGACGAAAGGACAACCTTGTCCTGAACCATCTCCCTGCCTAACAAGAGGGCGGGCAGAATCACCAGGACCAGCCCGGTATAACCGCTGAGCCTGTCCAGCAAGACCGTAGCAATGACCTCTTTAGTCTTACGCGTATGCCCGGCCAGGTCGGCGGTTTTTACGATATCTCCGCCTATAGTGGAAGGCAGAAAAATACTGAAAAAAACGCCGCCGGAAAAGGAAACAATCAGCCTTTTTAAGGGGGCCTGGATACCGGCCGCCCTAAGCAGCATATACCAGCGCCAGAATCCGAGAAGATAGACCAGGAAGAAAACCATAAAACCCGCGGCTAAAAGAGCCTTATCCGCGCCTTTTATATCAAATATCAAATTAGAAACATCAATTTTGTTAAGCCTGAACAAAAGGACCAGCAAAACGATACTTACAACAATCCTTAAGGCCACGGATAATATTTTTTTAAAGGCCACTACCATCTTACCTCAACTCTTTTCCGGTTAATTTACGGTATGCTTCCAGGTATTTCTGGGCAGTTTTGAAAATAATATCATCCGGCAGCCTGGGCGCCGGAGGAGTCTTATTCCAGCTCAGCGTCTCAAGATAATCGCGGACAAACTGTTTATCAAAGCTGGGCTGGGGCTGGCCGGGAATATAGGCGTTCAGCGGCCAAAAACGCGACGAATCCGGAGTAAGCACTTCATCAATAAGCATGATCTTATTACGGTGTAAACCGAACTCAAATTTAGTATCGGCAATGATTATCCCCCGTTTATAAGCATACTCGCTTGCCTTCTTGTATATTTTAATACTTAGGCGGGCAATTTCATTGGCAGCCTCCCGGCCGATCATTTTTTCCACATATTCCCGGCTGACATTCTGATCGTGGCCTGCTTCAGCTTTGGTGGAAGGTGTAAAGATAATTTCGGGAAGCTTGTCGGATTCTTTCAGGCCCGCAGGCAGTTTTATCCCGCAAACCGAACGCTGCCTCTGATATTCCTTCCATCCTGAACCCGATAAGTAACCTCTTACAATGAACTCTAGCGGCAAAGGCCTGCTCTTAACTACCAGCATAGAGCGTCCAGCCAGGGTATCTCTATATTTTCCTAATTCCGGCGGGTACTTATCTACATCCGCGCTGATATAATGGTTGGGGACTAGGTTGCTCAGAAAATCAAACCAGAAACAGGATAGCGCAGTTAGGACTTTCCCTTTAGAAGGTATGCCGCAAGGCAGGACTACGTCAAAACAGGATATCCGGTCAGTTGAAACGATCAGCAATTTATCGCCTAAATCGTAGACATCCCTTACTTTACCCCTGCGGAATAACTTTAATTCCTTAAAATCTGTGCTTAATAATACCTTGTTATTCATTTGACTTAAGGCGCTCCTGAAGGGCTTTATATTCCTGCCACAACTCAGGAGGCAGATCTCTTTTAAACTGATTGAAGAATTTTTTAATACTTTTTAACTCCTCCAGCCAATTATCCTTGCGCACTCCCAGCAATTTTTCCAGCGCGCCTTCGGCTAAATCCAGGCCGGTCATATCAATATCCGCCTGGTACGGCACATAACCTAGCGGAGTTTTAAATGCCCCTACTCTGGCATTACAGCGGTCCAGGATCCATTCTAAAACCCTTAAATTCTCCTTGAAGCCCGGCCACAAAAATTCCCCTTTCGCGTCGGTCCTGAACCAATTGACGTGGAATATCTTCGGAGGCTTGGCCATGCGCTTACCCATATTCAGCCAATGCCTGAAATAATCCGCCATATTATAGCCGCAAAAAGGAAGCATGGCCATCGGGTCCCGGCGCACCTGGCCTAATTCGCCTACCTGGGCTGCTGTAAGCTCGGAAGCCATGGTTGCGCCGGTAAATACTCCGTGCTGCCAGCTGAATGTTTCATAGACCAGCGGAGCCAGGTGCTGCCTGCGGCCGCCAAAAACAATCGCCGATATAGGAACTCCATGGTGCTGCTCTAACCTAAACGAAGCAGAAGGACAATTCACGATTGGCGCGGTAAAGCGGCTGTTCGGATGCGCTCCCAAGACCGGTTTGCCATTAGTATCCTTTAGCCCCGGTTTCCAAGCCTTGCCCTGCCAGTCAATGCCAATAGGAGGAACTCCGCCATCAGCGCCTTCCCACCAGACTGTTTTGTCGTCTTTTAGCAGAACATTGGTAAAAATTGTATTCCTTTTGATTGTTTCGACCATATTGGCATTGGTCTGGGAATTTGTTCCGGGCGCCACCCCAAAAAATCCTGTTTCCGGATTTATCGCCCAAAGCGCTCCATCTGAATCTACGCGCATCCAGGCAATATCATCGCCGACTGTCCAGATACGATATCCTTTTACTTTGAGCCCTTCCGGAGGCACAAGCATAGCCAGGTTGGTTTTACCGCAGGCGCTGGGAAAAGCCGCGGCAATATATTCAATATGGCCGTTAGGTTCTTCAATGCCCATGATCAACATATGCTCGGCCAGCCAATGCTCGCGTAATCCTAAATAACTGGCAATACGCAAAGATAAGCATTTTTTTCCTAACAGCACATTGCCGCCATAACCTGAACCCACGCTCCAGATAGTATTGTCCTCGGGAAAATGCAGGATCAATCTCTTCTTAATATCCAGCTCGGCCTTGGAGTGCAGGCACTTAGTGAAATTATCTTCTTTTTCCAGCTGCCTTAAGACTGCTTCGCCGGCGCGAGTCATGATAAGCATATTTAAAACCACATAACGCGAATCTGTCAGCTCTACGCCGATCTTACTGAACCTTGAACCGACCGGGCCCATGGAAAAAGGAATGACATACATGGTGCGGCCACGCATCGCGCCTTTAAATATAGCTTTAGCTTTTCGATAAGCGGTTTGGGGCGCCATCCAGTTATTCGTCGGTCCGGCAGTATGCTTCTTCTTAGTACAGATAAAAGTAAGGTGTTCGGTGCGGGCAACATCATCAACGGCAGTGCGGTGTAAAAAACAACCCGGCAGCTTTACCGGGCTTAATTGGATCAGCTCGCCGTTTTCCAGCGCCTCTTTTTCTAATACTGCCTTCTGCGTATCTGTCCCGTCTATCCAGACGATAGCCTCTGGCTGGCAGAGCTTAGCCATCCTCTCCACCCAGTCTTTTAATTTTTTATTATGCGTGGGAAATCTGGTCATAATTTTAAGAGATATTTATGGGCTGAATCAACAGCCACCGCTCCTTCACCGCAGGCATTGACTACCTGGTATAAACTTTTACTTACGCAATCCCCGCAAGCAAATATGCCGTCTTTAGAAGCGCGCATTGCCTGGTCAGTAATTATAAACCCAAACTCATCTGTTTCCAATAGATTTTTCACAAAGCCCGTATTGGGAGCTATGCCGACAAAAATAAATACCCCCTGGCAGCTTATCTTTGAACTCTGCTGAGATTTCACGTTCTTAACCCTGACTGATCCTACCTTGCTCTCTCCCTCAATCTCTTCTACTACGCTGTCTAAGACAAATTTTATTTTCGGATTTTTTTGCGCCTTAATCACCAGGACCTGCGCTGCGCGGAAGGCATCCCGGCGGTGCACAAGGTATACTGTCCGGGCATAACCGGTTAAAAATAGCGCGTCTTCAACCGCCCGGTCTCCGCCGCCGATAACGACGACATTTCTGTCTTTAAATAATGGGCCGTCGCAAGTCCCGCAATAAGAAACTCCGCGGCCGATAAATTTATCTTCACCCTTTACTCCCAGCCGTTTAGCCTGGGCTCCGCTGGCAACAACCACTGACCTGGCCTCAAAATTACCAGCCTGCGTTCTTACCTGGTAAGAACCCCCCTGCTCAGCTATTTCCAGCACTTCTTGATCGTCTATCTTCAACCCCAGGCCTTCAACCTGCTGTTTAAATTTGTTCATCAGCTCAAAGGTAGAAATCCCCTCGGGAAATCCCGGGTAATTTTCAATCTCAGGAGAAAGCAGGATCTGTCCTCCGGCGGACATTTTCTCAAAAACTAAAGTGTCCAGTTTGAACCTGCCGGCATAGAGCGCGGCAGTAAGGCCTGCCGGCCCGGCTCCGATAATGATTAAATCATGCATAGATAAAATCCCCTCATAGCAGGGACGGTTCTATTCTTTATGGCCATTTAGCCTAGAACTTTCCCTAATTCTTCACTTAATTCTTCGGCATGATAAGAACTTCTTACTTTTGGCCCGGCAAAAACTCCTTTAAACCCCAGGTCGCGGCCGATTTCAGAATATCTCTGAAACTGTTCCGGTGAAATAAATTCTTTAACCGGATAATGCCGGGGAGAAGGCGCCAAATACTGGCCTAAGGTCACTATATCGCAATCATTAGCGCGTAAATCTTTCAGGGCGCTGACTACCTCGGCTTCTCCTTCGCCGAACCCGAGCATAAGCGAAGATTTAGTGGTCAAGCCTCCGGCTAACTCCCCGGACTTAGCCAATAACCCGAGTGAACGCCGGTAATTTGCCTGCGGCCTGACCAGGGCGTAGAGCCGTTCAACGGTCTCAAGATTATGCGCCAGGACAAAAGGAGCAGCGCGGACAACTTTCTTTAAAGCCTCAGTATCCCCTTGAAAGTCCGGAATGAGCACCTCAATCTTGATTTCTTTATCTATGCTGCGGATAGACTCAATTACTTTTACAAATTGCCCTGCGCCGCCGTCTTCCAGGTCATCGCGCGTTACCGAGGTAATTACCGCGTACCTTAAACCCAAAACCTGTACAGCCTGGGCTATCCGGCCGGGCTCCCCGGGATCCACCTCTGGCCTTAAATCAGGATTATTTTCTACATTACAAAAACCGCAATGCCTCGTGCAGAAATTTCCCAGGATCAAAAAAGCGGCCTGGCCCCTTTTAAAACAATCGTTTATATTCGGGCACAATGCCTGCCGGCAAACAGTATTTAATTTTAAACCGGAAATTTTACCGGCTGTTTTCCGGGCCAGGTCATCCGGTATTTCCTGTTTCAGCCAACCCGGAAGATAATTCATTTTTTTGACCTTAGGAAATTATTTACCGAACGGTCAAAGGTTTTTTCTAACTCCGGCGGAAAGAAACAGGCAGGCAGCTCCCGGCTCCGGCGATGGTAGGCAATGCATGCGCAGCATACTCCTTTGCGGGAACAAGGCTCATAGCTACAATTGCAGTTTGCCAGATTTTGTTCCTGGTTCGGACATGTTTTCATGTTCAGCCTTCTTTTTTAATTCTTTCAGGGCTCTGGCGATCTTGATCTTCTCCAGGAAAGACGCATAATCTACGATAAGCTTACCCTTGAGATGGTCAATTTCATGCTGGAATACGCAAGCCAGCAGGTTCTCGGCTTCCAGGTTTAAGGGTTGGCCGTTCTCGTCAAGCCCGGTTAGCTTTATTTTCCTGGCCCGTTTAACTTTTATGTTGACCCCGGGAACGCTCAGGCATCCTTCCAGGTTAACTTGCGTGCCCCGGCACATTACAATTTTAGGATTTACAACTTTATAAAGGCAACTGCCTGTATCCACCACGATCATTGCTTCGCCTATCCCTACCTGTGAAGAAGCCAGGCCGATCCCGCCGTCTTCATACATAAGCTGGGCCATAGCGCTTAAAATATCCCGGTGTTCGGCAGTAATTTTTTTTACCGGCACAGACCTCTTCCTTAAAGAGGCATCTCCGAATTTTCTAATTTTTAACTCGGTTTTTTTCATCTACTTTGATTATTTTCGGTTTTATTTTTTTTGCTTCGTCATCCGCAGCGCTGACATAAGTAAGGATGACTACTACGTCGCCGGCGCAGGCTCCGCGCGCAGCCGGGCCGTTCAAACAGATTACTCCGCTGCCTGCTTTACCGCAGATAGCATATGTCTCCAGGCGGTGCCCGTTGTTCAGGTTCAAGACTTCTACTTTCTCATGCTCTAAGATATCCGCTGCCCGCATTAATTTTTCATCAATAGTAATACTGCCTTCATAATAAAGGTTGGCCTCGGTAACCGAAGCCCGGTGGATCTTGGATTTTAAAACTGTCCTGAACATCTTTTCTCCTATTCTTTCAACGCCCGGGCGATCTCTTCGCCGAATTTTCCGGCGCTCGACGGCCCGTCAGCGGTGATGATTTGCCCGTCCCTTTCGACGTGATTGGCAGTATAATCAGCTCCGTTAACAATAAGCTCCTGGGCATCTCCGGGAAAAACTGTGGCCCGTTTGCCTCTTAAGATCCCGGCCCTGGCTAAAGTTGCGGCAGCGCTGCATATGCCTGCGCTGACTTTACCGGCAATAGCCGCCTCTTTAAGCAGCTTGTGCGCCAATGGATCATCCCAGTATTGCACTGCGCCCGGCCCGCCTACAAATACTAGCGCGTCAAAATCTTTTACCTGGATATCCTGGAATAATATATCCGGCACCACCCTGGCCCCAAGCTTGCCCTTAACCTCGCTCAGTTCGGTTGAAGCGATCTTTACCTCGATGCCGTTTTTCTCCAAAACTTTCTTGGTATCCAGCAATTCTTCGTCGCGGAAGCCCTGGTGGGAAATAATCAGCACTGCTTTCTTCATCTTCATGCTTTTTGGCCGTTGATCAGCTGGTATGTCTGCCTGGCGATCATCAATTCTTCATTCGTAGGGATAACCAGTATCTTGGGTTTTTTCCTCAGGTGCTTAAAAACATTTTTTAAGATCCGCTGGCGGATGCCCTTCTGGTTCTCCCCTATGCCGCCGGTAAAAACAAGCGCGTCGCACCCTGACATTACCGCCGTATAAGCGCCGATATACTTGCGGATACGGTAAACAAATATATCCAGGGCTAAGCGGGCGCGCTTATTCCCGGCCTGGGATTTCTCTTCCAGCGTGCGCATATCATTGCTGATCCCGGATATGCCCTTAAGCCCGCTTTCTTTATTCAATAAAGTATCCATCCGGGGGATATCCAGCTTTCTTTTTTTCATGATATGGGTGATCAGGGCCGGGTCAACATCTCCGCAGCGCGTGCCCATCACTAACCCCTCTAAAGGCGTAAAGCCCATACTCGTGTCCACGGACTTTCCTTTATCTACGGCAGTAATACTGCAGCCATTGCCTAAATGGCAGGTAATAATTTTTAATTTGTCTATATGTGTTTTCAAAATCCGCGCGGCTTCATGGGCGACATATTCATGGCTTGTGCCGTGAAAACCGTATTTGCGGACATGCAGCCGGGTGTAAAGTTCGTAAGGCAGGCCGTAGATGTAGGCGTAATTGGGAATTGTCTGATGGAAGGCCGTATCAAAAACAGCTACCTGCTTTACGCCTTTCAATAACCTGTTGCAGGCAAGGATACCTGCCAGATTAGCCGGGTTATGCAAAGGAGCAATACTGCAGCATTGCCTGATCTTCCGGATCACTGAAGCGTCAACCACTACGGGCTTCTTGAACCTCTCTGCGCCGTGCACTACCCTGTGCCCCACCGCATCCACGGAATTAACCTTGGCCAGGATCAATTTCAATCCGGCGTAATGATCCGGGACAGCTGAGCCTGCTTCGCCGATATGTTCGATCTTGCCTTCGGCCAGGATCTTGCGATGCGACATCCTGAAAAGTTTATATTTTATTGATGAGCTGCCACTGTTAATAACCAGTATATTCATTTTATTGCGCCCTTATCGCGGTTACTGCTACGCAATCTACTACGTCTTCCACCAGGCAACCGCGCGATAGATCGCTGGCCGGCTTATTCAATCCCAAAAGCAAAGGCCCTAATGCCCGGGCATTGGCTAAACGCTGGGTAAGTTTGTAACCGATGTTACCGGCTTCCAGGTTCGGGAAGATAAGGACATTGGCTTTTCCGCCGATGGGGCTGTCCGGATATTTGATCTTGGCAACTTCCGGGACGATCGCTGCGTCCACCTGCATTTCTCCGTCCGCCAGTAACTTCGGAGCCATTTCTTTAAGCAGAGTTAAAGCCTCGGCGATCTTCTCCGCAGATTTTGCCCGGGCCGAACCTTTGGTAGAATAACTCAAGAAAGCGATGCGCGGCTCTAAGTCCAGGACTTTTCCGGCTAACTCCGCCGCCAAAAAAGCAATACAGGATAGCTGGCGGGGATTTGGATCCGGGATAACCCCGCAATCCGCATAAACAAAAACTCCGTTGCTTCCGTAAGGAGAACCCGGCACAGCCATAATAAAACAACTTGAAATGAGCATGATCCGTTCATCCATACCAATACAACGCATACTGGCCCTGACCGTATCCGCGGTGGTATGCGCTGCTCCGGCAACCAGGCCGTCAAATTTTCCTTCCCGGGTCATCATCGCCGTATAATAAAGCACGTCTTCAAAAAGTTTTTCTACGGCTTTAATATCTATATCTTTAGCCTTATACATATCAAAATATTCCTGGATATAGCGCTCTTTCTCATTTTTATCCACCATATCCCTGGTAAAGAGCGTTACCTTGGCTAATCCTTCACCCTCAATAATCCGCGCTGCCTCTACCACCCGCTTATCAGCATACTCGGGGAGAACTATTGATTTTATCTTCTTCCTTGCCCGTTCATGAATTTTGGCAATCGCATCCATTTCTATATCCCTTTCAAAATTTTTTTCAGGTCTACGTTGTCTTTGATAAGTTTAACTATAGCATCGATCTTTTCTCTATCGCGCGGCCGGATCTTAACGGTCAGGTCATGAATAGAAGTAGCCACATCATAAGTATCGGATTTAGCCAGGAGGACCGGAACCTGGGCCTTATATAACAGGTTCATTATCGGCTGCTCCGGGGTGATCCCGCCGGATAAAACTATGCCGCAGACCTTAAGCCGGGTGCTGTTTTTCTCACGGAAGCAGCTCAAGGCAGTCATGATCATGTCCTCCCTGTCCCCGGGGGTGATCATCAGGCTATCTTCTACGATATATTTTACTGCGTCGTGCGGCTCCATTGCCCCGACAAAAACCTGAGCCACCGAAGATTCCAGGTATTCCTCTCCGCATAAAAGCTCAAAATCTGTCTCTTCCAGGATCTGTTCAATAGTCGGCCGGGCTAACATGGGGTTATATGGAAGCACTCCTAAAACATCCACCCCTTTTCTCTTTAAACCCCGCCTGACTAAATTATCGATCTTATCAAATTTAGCCGGAAGGACCTTGTTGATGATCACGCCGAGAAGTTTGACGCCTTCACGCTCAAATAAAGCCTTGTTCAAGATGATTTCATCTATCGGCCGGCCCACCCCCCCGGAAGAGATCAATATAGCTTTTGAACCAAGGAGCCTGGCTACGGTAGCGTTAGAATGGTCAAAAACCGAACCTACTCCGGCATGTCCCGTGCCCTCAACAATAACTAAATTCTGCCCTTTAGAGACCCTGCGGAACGAATCTTTGATCTGCCGGGTAATGGATTCTTTGTCCGGCTTGACAATATATTTTTCCGTAAAGCCTTTTTCCACGGCAATCGGGCTCATATCTTTTAACCCGCATTTTATGCCGCAGACTTCCTCGATCAGGATGGAATCTTCGTCTATCTTTAAGCCCTCTTCCTCCAGATAACGCTGGCCGATGGGCTTGATAAAACCTACTTTTTTAAATATACTCTGGAAATTACGGATTAACCCCAGCGAAACAGTGGTCTTGCCGTCATTCTGCTTGGTAGCAGCAATGAATACTTTTTTCATTACAGGTTTTCTTCTATTTTCTGCTTAAGGGCGCTCTTGCTTAACGCGCCGTTTACCTGGTCCATTACCTTGCCCTCCTTAAAGAACATCAGGGTTGGGATGGACATAACTCCGTAAGTAGAAGCGCTCCTTGGGTTACTGTCAACATCCAGCTTGCCGATCTTGACCTTGCCATGGTATTCCTTGGCCAGTTCCTCAACTATCGGGCCGATCATCTTGCATGGCCCGCACCAGTTAGCCCAGAAATCCACGACTACCGGCAGCTTAGATTCCAATACTTCCTTCTTGAAATCTGAATCGCTAAAATGCAGTATGCTCATAGTTTGCCATCCTTCTCCTAAATGATTGATTAACGGTGAGATTTCAATAAATTATCACAACTGGCGGGCAATTGCAAGAAGTTTTAAAGACAAGTAAAACCGGCGAGTTATGGACGATATTTTCTGTATATCTACCAAGTGCAACCGTCAGACTGGAAACCTTTCATACACCGGACAATCCAGCAATAAGTCCCGGTTAATTTATCCGCATGCAGAAGCATATCGCCCGGACAGGTAGTCTCGGACATTGAATAACCATATCCCCAGCTGGAATCAGATGGGTTAGATATGTTATAAATAGTATCCCCGTCAACAGTAACTACGACCGGCCAACTACCACTGGTAGGATAAGCGCCATTAATCGCATAATAACCCAATAAGGCTCGTTTTATAGATTCAAGATTAGCATATATTTGCGATCTCTTAGCTTTACTTACAGAAGCGTAATATTTGGGTATGGCGATCAGAGCGAGGATGCCGATAATGACTACGACGATGATCAGCTCGATGAGGGTAAAACCTTTTTTTCTACGCTTCATCTTTTTTGAAAGGTAAATCTTACCTTGTCTCTAAAAAATTAATAGCTTTTATTGTCTGCACAGAGAAGAACCGGCGGACCAATCAAGCTCTGCCCCGCTGCTGATCCTTACTCCATAGCAATCCGGCTGCCATCCACTACCAGCTGGATCGGCGACGATTAAATCAGCATATCCACCATCTAGAAAATAAGCGTACTGCCAGTATTTATTGCTAGGGTTTGAGAAGTTGTATACTGTATCCCCATCAATAATTACTCTAATGTTTGTAAAGGGCCAGCCGCCTGGCAATGGATAAACGCCATTAACCGCGTAATAAGCCAACAACACGTTTCTTATATCATGCAGCGTCTTATACGCTACCTTTTTTTTGGTTTTAACTACATTAGAATAATATTGCGGTATGGCGATAAGGGCGAGGATACCGATAATAACTACGACGATAATCAACTCAATAAGGGTAAAGGCTTTCTCTCCGTGGCTCATTTTAATGTATTTTAACACGGATTGCGAGAATTACAACGGAGAATGCGGACTTCAAAGCATACCTTATTTCTGCGCAAAGCCTTTAATTTTCATTTTCTCACTTGGTATTCCTATTAATTGCCGGAGCGCTTCAAAAATATTCATTATATCGGTATCATGTATTTTGATCTTTCTCTCGAGTTCATTTAATTTATACGCGAACTCTTTATGCGTGGACATCATCTCTCGGAGCTTTACGAACGTTTTCACGATAATAATACTCATTCTTATCGCTCTCTGGCTATTTAACACGCTAGATAACATTGCTACCCCATGCTCGGTAAAAGCATACGGCAATACATACGAATGCTTCATTTTATCGAACTGGTGCCAAATTGGCACCAGTTCATCCCTTTCCTGCCTTGTAAGACGAAACATAAATTCTAAAGGGAAACGCTGAATGTTACGTTTTACCTGCCTATTCAATTGTTTGGTTTCAACTCCAAATAGTCCGGCGAGATCGCTATCCAGCATGATTTTCTGGCCTCTAACTAAGAATATCTTTTTTGCTATTGCTTCCCGCGGCATTAACTCTTGCATATTCTTTTCCTCCTATGTTTTACCATTATTCGTTCTAATCTGGTTTGAAAAATAGCCGCCGGTAAGGGCATCTAATGAGGCGGTTAATTCCCTGACGCGCAGCTCCTTTTCAAAACGCTTCTTACGGTCTTCAATCTGTAGATTATCCAATTCCAGCTTGACGCGGATACGCTCAAAATATAATTTATTAACTTCGTCCAGTATATCATCCCTAAGCTGCACCATCAGCCGCGAGCGCGTATCAATAGAGGTCTGGTCGCTGTTCCAGATCAATTCGCCCAGGTCCCAGCTTAAGGTTACATCCCAATCCAGGCTGTCCCTGCCCCGCCTTAAAGTATCATCGCAATAACTGACGCTTGAACCGCTCTCCCAATGCCAAAGATCTCCCGTGTCCCTGGCTAATCCCATACTGACCTTAGGAAGTATCGCCTTCTTTTGAGCCTGTTTTCTCCAGTTAATTATTTTAGCCGGCTCTACTTCGGCGTACCTGATCGCCTGTTTCTGCACCTCCCGGATCTCCGGCTCACCCTGAGAATAAGGAGCGATTATATCCTGACTGCCAGGTATTTGAGATTGCCCGGGAGCTGCCCTGTATAAACCTTTCTCCGTGCAAGCGTACAGGTTCTTATCATTATCCAGCGCCAAAAAAAAGATCTGGCGGCTGCTGAGATTAAACGATAGCTCTGCCCACCTGTCATTCTTATAAACAAAAATCCCTGAGCGCGCAACCGCATAAAGGCCGGAATTATCCGCAAAGAGTAAAAACTGGATACTCTGGCTAAGCAGCCCGTACTCAGATAACAATCCCCAGCTGCTCCCCCCATCCTTGCTTTGATAAACGCCCCGGTCAGTAGCCAGGTATATATTATCGGCATTATCCGGATCTATAGCTACGTATCTTGTCTCGGAATGGCGCTCTTCCTCATCACGGTCTTCATCTACTTCTCCGGCTTCTTCTCCGTTTTCTACCGGATGGGTCAGGTAAACCCTTTCCCAGCTTGCACCTCTATCTACGCTCCTGAATACTCCATCTGCGCAGGCAAGATAAAAGCGATCCGGAGCCTTACCGGAATAGGCAAAGTTAAATATATGGCTTTTCCCCAATTTTCCTGTCTCTTTATGCCATGAGCGGCCATTATCTTTAGTAACGAATAAACCCTGTTTTGTCCCCAGATAAGTTCCATAAGGCAGCTTAGCCAACGCAACACAATCATTCTCAAAAGCATTCTTCCCTTTAAAAATCCGGCTCCATCTCTCTCCGGAATTTGCGCTAAAGAATAGCCCGTTCCCGGTTGCCGCATATATAGCCTGCTTATTTACTGTATCAAAAGTCAGATAATTTATCGCGCGGTTAGCGCCTCCCAGAGAAAGAATGCTTCTCCAGGTATTACCGCCATCATTGGTCTTGAATACTCCCCTGTCTGTTCCTATATAGACAACCCTTTTATCCTTCTCTCCTATTAAAACAGCCCTGACGTTTACAGCACCCCGGCTTATCTCCTGCCAATCCGGTTCAAACGCCCAGCACCTTCCAAATACAAATCCAATCCCTACCAAAACCGCTATCGCTCTTTTCATCTTGCCACCTCGTCATTTGACCCGCCACTGATACGCCGGCGGGTTAAGTTCGGGCATACAAGTTATGCCTGCCGCAGGCATAACTTGTGCCCTCACTTAAATAGACGCAGAGGCAGCAAAAATCTAACCTAAAAAAAATCCCGCATCTTAAGAAAGATACAGGAAATAAAAGAGGCAAGGGGAAATTAATTTTTATTTGCTTTTTACCGGGCATTGCCTGCCCGCTGGTAGTTTGCCCCTTGCCTAATTTTAGTATAACACATTAATCCTGATTTTCAAGCCCCTCTTAGGCCGGCATGCCTAAATATAACCTGATGGCCTGGATAAAACTGACCGGCTTGCGGTGATGCCTCTTAGCCCTACGCATTAGTTTTCTATGCATACGTCTCATTTTATCCTCCTTTTTTCTCCTCCAGGGAAACCCCTCTATTATATATAATGAAGCCTCTGCCTACCGCCTGCCTGACGGCAGTCAGGCAGGCAGGCGTGGCTGGTAAAAACAAAAACCCCGGCAAACATTATGCCAGGGCGGTTATTTCATCCTTTTGGCAACCCCGCTATCCACCCTCAGGCG
>JBAZIT010000013.1:0-17989 GCA_041651675.1 Candidatus Omnitrophota bacterium
GCAGATGGCGGCCCGACCATCCAAACCTTCAGGAAATTTTCCTGAACCCCTATTTTTTACTATAAAACCTTAACTATTTATTGATTTTACCACTATTAAGTCTACTGTCAAGTTTAATCGTAAATTATTTCCTCTTTATCCAAACCTATTTTCAAGCAGCCGAATGGAAATAAACTACTACATCGCAATTGTCTATGTGCGTTTTAAGGTCTTTTTCAAAGCTATTCGCCAGTTCTCTTACCTGGCCTATCGTAAGGTTGCTGTTTACGATATAACATATATCGAGGAATATCTTCGGGCCCGCTTTTCTGACGCGTATGCGGCTTACTCCGAAAGATTTAGGCTTGTATATATCTACTACTTTTCTTATTTTTTCCTGGATCTGCTCTCCGGGAACGCTATCTAATAGCTCCCGCACATCATGCAGCAAAACCTTGAAAGGCACCCTGACCAGGAATATGGCCAGGGCTATCGCCATAAGCGGGTCAATATAAGGAGACGCGCGCGAATAACCTACCCGCTCCAAGGTTAAACCAATGAAGAACCCGAAGCTTAAGCAAAAAGATAATAAGGCATCGGCAAACCAGTGAAAGCTGGTTACTTTCAACATGCCTGAATTAGTGCGCTTAGCAATGCTTTTAATCTTTAAGAAAATAAGCAGCCCCAAAACCCCGGAGAAAAAAGTAGCGATAACCGGAGAGGTATAACTTTCCACGCTCTCGGCGTGTATAATATCCTGGACCGCAAACTTCACGCTGACAACACAAGTAGTAATAATCAGGCAGGCCTGCAGCAAACCGGTAAAAGGCTCGTATTTATGGTAGCCAAAGTTATACTCTTCATCCGCAGGGAGATTAATCCTCTTGAGTGAATAGTGGGTAAGAAGAGCCCCGGCCATTATTACCAAAGAAGCGGCGGCATCCAAAATCAGAGCTATGGAATCCACGGCAATGCCTACCCCCAGAGAAATAAAAAATATTATTCCCGCACCCCAGGCCGAAAGGCTACTGGCGGCAAGTTGTTTACGCTCAATATCGCTGTTTACGCCTAAAGCTGCTTCGCTCATTATATTTAACTTTACAGGATAGCTACGCCCTAGGGCGCATCCGGCTCCTGCGGTTGTTGCGCTTCCAGCTTCTTAAAATAAAACTGGCTGGGAAGGCTATGTTTACCTGCTTTATCCAGCATATTCCCTATTTTACTTAATAGTTCTTTTTGGTTAATCGGCTTGACAATATACTCGTCAGCCCCTTTTTCTAAAGATTGGACAATGTCGCTTTCCTTATCTTTGGCCGTAACCATAATAACCGGAAGAGCGGTATTTTGGGGGTCTTTCCTTAAGATCTCGCAGACCTGGAAACCGTCTAACTGCGGCATCATGATATCCAATAAGAGTAAATCCGGACGCTCCCTGCCGGTCATTTCTATAGCCTGCTTTCCGTCATAGGCCTTGAGCACTTCAAAGCCGGCTGCCAGCAAGATTGCTTCCAGAAGTTCGACGTTTTTTTCGTTATCATCAACCACTAAAATTTTTGCTTTTTCCATTTTCACCTCTGTTTTTGCCTAAAAATAACCGCTCTAAGCCTTACCGATATATTTTTCCACCAGAAGAGGAAATTGCCTGGTATCTATTGGTTTGGCGATATAATCGTCTACGCCCAAGGCCATGATTTTCTCCCGGTCGCCTTTCATCGCCAGGCTCGTTACCGCCATTACCTTTATATCCCTGGTCAGGGGATTGTCTTTAAGTATCTTTACCGCGGCAAATCCATCTATCCCCGGCATCTGCATATCCAAAAGGATCAAGTCCGGCTTTAGTTCGGCCGCCATACTTATGCCCTTTGCCCCATCCTCTGCCTGCAGCATTTCATAGCCGCGGTATTCCAGGATATCCGACATTAATAACCGGTTATTCTCGTTATCATCTATGATGAGTATTTTTTTGGCCATTGCGCTATTGCTTTACGGGTATTCCGAATATAAACTTAGAGCCCTTGCCGAATTCACTTTCTACCCGGATTTTACCCCCGTGCAACTCCACTAGTTTTTTGGTTAAAGCCAGGCCTAAACCCGTACCCTCCACAGTCTTGGAGTAGGTAGATTCAATCTGGCTAAAGGTTTGAAAGAGCTTGGCCAGGTCTTCGGGCTTTATCCCGATGCCGCTGTCTTTTACGGAAATTTCTATAAAATCCCCTGCCTCCGCGCCCTTAGAACGTTTTGCGCTTATCTCAACGCTGCCGCCGTCGGGCGTGAACTTCACGGCGTTCGTTAAAAGATTAAACATTATCTGCTTAAGCTTCTTGGCATCCGCCAGTATGTTCATGTCTGCCCGGGGTTCGACAGCTAAAGACAAACTTATATTGTGCTTGAGGGCCTTCTCCTGAAGCAAGGTAAGTGCTGGCTCCAGGACATCTTTTTTTAAAGACAGTTCTTCCGGCTCAAGCTCCATTTTACCGGCTTCTACTTTGGAAAGGTCCAATATATCATTAATCAGGCTTAAAAGATGCCGGCCGCTGGTATTAATGTTATCCACATATTTCTTCTGTTTTTCATTTAACGGGCCGAAAAACTGGTCCTGCAGGACCTCGGCAAAACCAATAATGGCGTTAAGAGGTGTCCTTAACTCGTGAGACATATTCGCCAGAAAATCGGATTTTGCGCGATTGGCGGAATCCGCCTGAAGCTTGGCTTTTTCAAGTTCGCGCTTCTGTTCAAAGAACCGGCTGATTATACGAATGATATCGCCGAATTCGGTTTTATCTTTTTCTAGCGAAGAGGCGCCTTCAGTATTCTCGTTTTTTAAAGCTCCGGATATTAACTGCAGCGGGATCTTGACCCACCTGGTCAATAAAACTATGAAAATGGTCGAAAATATCCCCAAAAAAACCGTCATAATAAAGAAAAATGTTTTTGAACCCAGGTTAAAATTCTTGATCAGTTGTGATTCCTTCCAGCCGGCTATCTGAAACTCCGGTTTTCCGTCCCATCCGGCAAGAAGATGGCTGAAAGTAACCGTCCCCTTTTCCGGGTTTGAGACAACCGGTAATTTTTTATTCTCCGAAAGTGCGCTTATCTCTATATTAAGCCCGCACAGCTTGGCAATTTCGGCGATATAGGCTTTACTCCAGAGGCGGCCGGCCAGAAAATAACCTTGCGCAGGAGTCTTCCTCTCCGTATCCTTACTGGGATGAATAGTGGCGCCGCGGACCTCAAGAATGCCTTTGAAGGTATTGATATAGAAATGACAGAAAGGACCGCCGGTAAAAAGCTTGCTTATTCTATCCCTGGAGACAGAGAGCTCTTTAAGGGCGGGGATTGCAAGATTATTGATGGAATAAATACAGGAACCACCAAGGCCATAGATCCATATTGCATTCGCATTGTAGGCGGGCAAAGCGGTATCAATATTTTCAACAGCCCAGGCTTTATCCTTGCTGACTGTAAATTTTATCAACTCATCCCAGTGGGAATAATCATAGGCTAAGGCATTCAGCGTGCTTCCTTTAAGTTCAAGCACTTTCTCAAAAACCAGCCGGGCCTGCTTTTCTTCATTGGAGAATAAGTTAATTAATCTCTGTTTTTCAAAACCCCTCTGCAAAAAGACAAAAGAAACAAACGCTACAACAATCGCAAAGAGTAAAAATATTATTTTTGTTTGCACCCGCATTTTTTCCCTCTCACCTTCCCTAAATTAGCTCATCCTTTACCGCGCTATCTGCCGCCGGCAGGTAGGACTTCGTTTATTCTTCGCACAAGCTCTGCCCGATTAGACGATTTGGAGATAATAAACCTTCCGGAAACTTTTCCCTGCTGTGCCTTGACCTCTTCCTCGGTAATTATGCTGGTAAGATAAATTACCGGTATATCCTTGGTCCGGTTATTGTCCAATAAGTCCTCGGACATCTCGCTCCCTTTTTTATGCGGCATCATCACATCAAGCAGTATCAGGTCGGGTTTATTTTCAATGGCGAGTTTCAAGCCGTCTTCGCCGTTGCCGGCAGTCAGGACATCGAACCCCTCGCTCGAGAGGATATCCTGGTAGAGCCAACGCATTTTTTCGTCATCATCCACGATTAAAATCTTCGCCATAACGCATCCTCCTTTGCCTTATCTGTCCAGAATCCGCCTGCTTAACCTTTAAAGGCCAGGTCAAAAGACTTGAGGTCATTAGCCTTACTCTTGGCTTCTTCTAAGGAAATTAATCCGGCCTGACAAAAATCCTTCAAAGATTGCTCCAGGGTCTGCATCCCATCCTGGCGCCCGGTCTGGATAGTAGAATATATCTGATGGGTATTCCCTTCTTTAATCAAATGCCTTATTGCGGAGTTAACGATCATAATTTCAAAGGCAGCGATCCGGCCGGAGCCGTCCTTTTTACGCAGCAAGGCCTGGGCAACAACCGCTCTTAAGGCAGACGCTAATTGCGTGCGCACCTGGGGCTGTTGATGGGACGGAAAAACATCGATCACCCTGTCCACTGTCTGCGTCGCATCGTTTGTATGCAGGGTAGCAAATACCAGATGCCCGGTTTCGGCGGCGGTAATGGCGTTGGAGATGGTCTCCAGGTCGCGCATCTCGCCGACCAGAATAACGTTGGGATCCTCCCTTAGCGTATCCCTAAGGGCAGTAGCGAAAGAATCGGTATCTATGCCTACCTCCCTTTGGTTGATTTCACAGAGTTTGTTTTGATGCATAAATTCCAGGGGATCTTCTATGGTTATAATATGGCCTTTAATATTGTTGTTTATATATCCGATGATTGCCGCTAAGGTACTCGATTTCCCGCTTCCGGTCGGCCCGGTAACTAAAATCAACCCGTTTGGTTTTGTAGCCAGCTCTTTGATAATTGGCGGTAATCCTAATTCTTCCAAAGTAGGGATTTCAAAAGGGATACAGCGCATCACCGCGCCTACGCACCCCCGCTGTTGATAAACATTTACCCTAAAGCGCGCTATTCCCGGCACAGAATATGAGAAATCGGAATGATGGCTCCTATTGAACTCTTCTCTCTGCTCCTTGGTCATAATAGCATAGATATATTTCTCTATATCTTTGGAGGACAAAGGACTAAGGTCAGAAAAGGAGAGTTCGCCATTAACACGGAAAATAGGGGGGCTACCCGCCTGGAAATGCAGGTCAGAGGATTTCTTGATTACCAGGGTGCGCAACAAAATATCGATGTTCGTCATATTTTTTCTCCTTAAATAGCTGCGCCTTTTGATTATTTACCAATAAATTATATATACAGTATCTTGCTAAAGCAAGAACATTTTATTCGGAGAGAATTTACTATTTTACCCTTTTGGCCCTTTTGTATTGGTTATGCTCCTTGACCCCTCTTAAAAAAGTATATGTCCCCAGCAATTTTGCCGCAGAGATTACCCACCTGTACCATAGGTATTCGGTAAGACTGAGAAACATAAGGTATACTATATAATGCAAAGGAAAGAGCCTCTGCACGCGCACAAACGAAAATATGGAGAAAATTGAAGTGATTGCCTGTGTTAAAGACATGAGTAACACAAATAAAAGGAAAATCTTCAAATTAAGCAAGCCAAACGCCCAACCCAGGCCTATGCATAAAATACCGAAGATCTCAAAAAATACCCCGAAGACTTCATAAAGAAGAAAATAAGGAAGGGTAAGGAACGCGAAAACGCCAAAGCGCGGGTTAAAAATCATATATTTATAGCGCGCCACGGTCTCATTCGTAACCCTCTGCCAACGGCTGCGCTGCGAAATAATAGAAACAACGTTAGCCGGACCTTCGGTCCAACCTACCGAATACGGCAACATGACGATCCGGTAATCCTTATCCTTATTTCTTACCAGATAATCATGGGCCCGGAAAGTAAATTCAATATCCTCGCAGGTAAAATCAGCCGAGAAACCGCCTAATTCATATAAAACATCCCGGCGCCACATACTAAACCCTCCAGCCACGACCGGCATGGCGTTATACCTGCTCAAACCAATACGGTTACCTATAAAAGAACGGATATACTCCAGATTCTGATAAGCTATTAACGGATTAAGAGAAAAATGCCTCTCCAGGATCCTCCCTTCTTTTATTTTAAGATCATTGGAAAGGCCAAAGTAACTGCCTATACCTATAATCTTATCCGGATTCCTGCCGACATGCGCCATTACTTTAAGCAGCGCGTTTTGCTCTAAAACGGTATCCGCATCAACCACGCACACATATTCATTCCTGGCGAAATTAAGCCCGGCATTAACCGCTCCGGCTTTCTTCAATCCCTTATCTTTGCTTATTACCGTGACATTGGGATATCTTGCACTCTTGGATATCGTCTGTATAATACCGTCTTTATAGTGTTTTACATACGGCATATCCAGAGGTTTTAACTCCAGGATTTTATTCGCGATCTCCAGGGTCTGATCCTGCGAACCATCATCAACAATAATAACTTCGAATTTAGGATAATTAAGATTAAGAATGGATAATAATGCATCGGCTATCCACCCCTCTTCATTTCTGGCCGGCATAATAATGCTCACGGATATAGCGTTACTAGCTAGATAGGCCAAAGGATAATCTTCGGTCTGGCTCTCCCACGACCTCTTTCTCCCTTCAATGAAACCAAGAAACGCCAAAAACAGGTAAAAAACGCTGAGAAACAGGAAGTATCCAAAGAAAAAAATAAAAATAAAATAAATAAGCTTTGCGATAGGTATAGCCATAGCGATCAACCTTTATGCCCGGCAATATTTTTTTCTAAAATACCGGCTGTGGGCTCGTCTATATCTCTTATAATATCCAGTATTCTTCTGCGTTCATCCAGCGAAAAGTTTAACAAAGATACTTCCAGCCCCGCATAAGCGCAAGAAACTATTAAGCCCTTCAGCAGGTACATAGCCGCATCTTTATCCTTCTCGCGGCCGGTTAATATATCCCTGAACAGCTTAATAATATAACCTGACGCTTCCAGGGCTTCAACGGAGGTTCTTCTGGCCATTTCATCCTCGCCGTATAAAAAATCTTCCACATAAGGAAGGCATATTTCAATATTTCCGGCCATCAGGGCCTTTACGCTTTCGATGACTGAAAGAGAGCCATCGTTAATCCTAACCATAATCTCAGGGAGGCCTTCTTTACCTAAAACCTTAAAAAGCGCCTTTACCGCCGAGGCCCTGACCATCCAGAAATCATCAGTAAGGCACTTTACGATAGCGCCTGCCGAGCCTTTCCTGCCAAACTCACCTAAACAAGCGCAGGCAGAGGCGCGCACTTCCGCAGATTTATCTCTGGTGAGCTCCTCTATCCTTTGGCAATATTGTAAGGCCTTAAGCCTGCAGATAAGCTTGACGGCCCAGCCGCGGACTTCCTGGTCAGGGCTACTGGTTAACCCGATAACCTCATCAGCTACTCCAGGAGGAAATGATTCTAAGAGCGAAAATATCCTGTAGTGGTAGAGAGAGCGTTTTTTAACAAAATCCAAAAGGATTCTAGCGGATAGAACACTTTTGATCTGGCCAAGCGCGATAATTGAAAAATACGCGATATCGAAATCCTTATCGCTGATTGTCTTTTTAAGGGTGTTTACGGATAAAGGGCCTTGAGCATACCCCAAAGTCAAGATAGCTTCAATCCGGCGCCATTTACTCCAGGAAGATACCGCTGTTCTTTCTATTCCGGAGAGCTTTTCGGATGAGATAAAACAACTTTTCAGGATTTTTTGTTCCGACTCGTTAAAAAAAGCTACTTCCCTGTTCCTGTTGGTGGTTGCATCCAGAAACTGCTGCGGGGTAATTCCGGAAACTGCCGACAGGCAAACGTTATTATCTGTCTTTTTTCCGGAAAGCGCCAATTCATAAATATTCTTCTTGATGTTCAATAACGCGCGGCTGCGCCTCTTCCAACGGTATTCTTTGGCTAACGAATAGAAAATAGTCAATAATCCCGTTAAGATTACGAGATAAAGGAGTATTTTATCAACAATCCAGATTAAATCCGTATGATAGTTATACATTTAGAATTTAAGTGACAGCGAAGTGCTGATACTGCGCTTAATAAAGTCAGGCTTTTCTGTCCCGTAGGAATAACCGATTCTGGCAATAGCCCAAGGGCAAACATTGAAGTTTAACCCGCTAAAAATTATATAACCAAACTGTTCACGCGCCGGAAGCACGAAGATGTCGTAAAGCCGCCTTCCTGCCGCTACGCCTAATAATAGAGAGAAACGTTTACCCAGCGCGAAATTTCCCTTTACCGTGCCGAACTGCGCGACACCCCGGCTCTCGGTAAGAGTCATTCCGTAATCCGCGCTGATATAATTATCGCCAAAATAGTAGATCAAGCCGGGATAAACCATATAAGTATCATTAATGGCGTAATTACGGAAATTATAACCTACCTGCCAATAGAGGCCGTTTTTAATACGATGCCCGTATTCAATGATCGACTGGAATTTATACATATAGGTAACATCCCAGCCCCAGCCTACTTCGGCATGGGCGTAGGAATTCGGGAAAGTAAGATAGGTCCCGAAATGCGCCGTGTAGTTATTCACGTCAAACCTGTTCCATTGCGACATCGTAATGTAACCCAGGATATTCTTGTATTTGTAGCCGACCCGGTTAGTAATCTCCCTCCATCTGCCGGGACGCGACCCCTGCACTACGAAGCTTGGCTCATAATAAGAATCTAAATATATCTGGCCCTTGGCTTCAGGCTTCTCCTCTACCAGCATAGGAGGAGGAGCAACTGTCCTTAACATCTGTTCGGTCTGCGCTTCGCCAGCCGCATAAATAACCACAGGCAGGATAACTATCAATATAAAAATAATTACGGATATTTTCTTCACTTTTTATACTTTGCCGCTATTCCAAGGGTGACGTTGATATTATCTATTTCGGCCTGCAAGTCGCTGGTCTTCATAATGAATCCGGAGGCATTAAATTGATTAGCCGCTTTAAACCGCTCTTCATTACTGAATGCCGTGATTATAAATATGGGTATTTTCTGATCATCTTTTCTTATCTCTCTTAAAACCTCCAGGCCGTTTATTTCCGGCATCATTACGTCCAGAATAAGCGCGTCAGGCTTTTCCCGCTTGAATTTTTCCAAAGCCTCCTTGCCATTCATCGCGGTAACCACGTTATAGCTATTCGCTTCTAATCTTGCCTTTAATAACTGCAAAAAGTCTACCTCATCATCTACCAGCAATATTTTCTTCTTCGCCATCAGGGCTCCGTATTATCTTATATCCTATCCAACTCTTTAGGGTTCTCCTCAAAATAACATTTCATCTTCTTGAGTATCTCCGGTAGCGTAGTCTGAGGCGTAACTCCGGAAATCTTCTTTAGCTTAGCCAGATCCGGAACCCTTTTTTTTACATCCTGAAACCTGCTCCCGTAATATTTCTGATAGGGCTCAAAAACTATTTTGGATGAACTCTTGGTAATACGCTTGATCTCCTGAGCAAGATCCTTGATTGAAATCAGGTTCTTGGAACCCAGGTTAATGACCTCACCGACAGCCTTCTGACTCTGTGAAAGTTTCAGCATTATATCTATAGCATCATCTATATAGGTAAAACACCGGGCTTGTTTACCATCGCCATATACATAGATCGGCTGATTTTGTAAGGCGGCTTTAAAAAACCGCGGGATGACCATTCCGTAGCGGCCTACTTGGCCGGGCCCCACTATATTAAAAAACCTGATAATTACCACCGGCAAGGCCCTTTCGCGGTAATACCCGATAGCAAAAAATTCATCCAGCAGTTTCGAGCAGGCATAACTCCACCTGTTCACGTCAGGCGGCCCGATGACAACATCATCGTCTTCCTTAAAAGGGTACTTCTTGGATTTACCATACACCTCAGATGTTGACGTTAAAACTACTTTGATTCCTTTTGCCGAAGCGTATTTTAGGACAATACTACTGCCGATAGTATCATAGATGACGGTATCCAGGGGCTTCTCAATCACATTCTTTACTCCTACCGTAGCAGCCAAATGATAAATAAGATCACTCCCTTCTACCGCTTTACTCAATATCGTTTCATCCGTTATTGAGCCGACGATCAGGCTAAAATTCTTATGATTAAGCATATCCTGGATATTTTCTCTTCTTCCGGTAGAAAAATCATCAATGACAGCAACCTTATATTCTTCGGCCAGAAGCCGCCTGGCTAACGCCGAGCCGATAAATCCTGCTCCTCCGGTAATCAATATATTCTTAATCTTCTTGGCAACCGCCCCATGGCTTACCCCTTTTAGCGCAACTTTAACCCTTGCCAAAAATTCCTCCGGCTCATAAGGCTTAGTAATGTAATCCTGCGCTCCCAGATTAAACGCACTCACCTTATCCGATTGATCCAATTTTGCGGTGAGCACTATAACAGGAACTTCCCGGGTTTTCTTATCCAGCCGGATTTTGCGTAAGATTTCAGAACCGTCTACCCCCGGCATTACTAAATCAAGGATGATAAGATCCGGCGTATTCTCTTTTAGAAACTCAAAGGCGCCTTCCGGGATATTGGTGACAGATACTAAAAAACCATGGCTTTTTAGCCTGGCCGAAATCAAATCTGTTGCATCTTTATCGTCATCAATGATTAAAATCCGCGGATTATCCATAGTTAAACTCTCCCCTTTATGACCTTAGCAATCTGGTCTCTTATCTTCTGGCTATCATGACGGATCAATTCTTGTTCGTGAGACAAATCGGCAATTATGACCTGCGCCCTGGTGATCTTTCTTATCTTAGCCAAATTGCCGACCTGAACCGGAAACTGCCCCTTCTGGGCATACCTAAAGAGGGCATCTCTACGCAATCTCCTGTTATCGGCGAGAATAACATAGTCCAAGCAATCTTTCTTTAAATAACGCAGTATTTCGCTGATATGGCCAAAAGCATCTAAACCTGAGGTCTCTCCCGGCTTAGTCATTAAATTACAAATATAAACTTTTTTTGCCCGGCTTTTGACTATCGCCTCGCGGATATCCTTGATTAGAAGATTAGTAATAACGCTGGTGTATAGGTCGCCAGGGCCTATAGTGACAATATCGGAATTAATAATGGCAGAATAAGCGTTGATATCGCATTTTGGAACCGGCTTATGCCAGCATTTCTTTATATGTAATTCAGGCAAACGGCCATTACACAAATCAATATTAGTTTCACCCTTGACAATACTTCCGTCTTCAAACTGGGCATATAAAACTGATTCCGTGGAGGCGATAGGATAAACTATTCCGTTGATATTCAATATATCTCCTACCCCTCTTACGGCGTTAGACATCGAGCCTTCTATATCATTGAGTACGGTTAAAAGCAGGTTGCCAAAACTATGTCCGCTAAATCCCTTCCCCTTGCTGAACCGATACTGGATAATTTTATTCATTATTGCGGGAGCGTTGGAAAGCGCAACTAAGCTCCTGCGAATATCTCCGGGAGGTAAAATACCAAAAGAATCCCGCAGCCTGCCGGATGAGCCGCCATCATCAGCTGTGCTGACAATCGAAATAGGCAAAACAGCTGGCAGGCTCTTTATGCCAAGAAGCAGATTAAATAATCCCGTTCCTCCGCCGATACAGGATATTCTTTTTTTCTTGTTTAAAATCGCGCTCAACCTGAGGTTAACCTCGCGGATATTATAGGGTTTAAGGATATAATCTACCGCGCCCGCTTCCTTAGCCGCCAAAACATCTAAAGTCGATTTTTCAGCCGACAATACCACAAAATCTTTTCTGGATCGGGCAAGGGTATTGAAGATACCCTTTGTCAGGCGGGAGCTTGAAGAGTAAGAATCTTTGTCAAAAACAGCTATTTCTGCCTTTTTTAGCTTCGGGGTTATTTCGCTATAAACATTGGCTATTCCTACCTCCAGGGCTAGGTTGGATAATACCCCTTTGATTTCGGCGATAAAAGACCCTGAACCTATGAGCAGGAATTTTTTATACATTTAAGAAATAAATTCTTTGATTTTCTTGAATAACTCTTCGCTTGAAAAAGGTTTGAGGATATAGCCTTGCGCCCCGCAGGCTTGTACTTTTTCGGTAATACTCTGGGTACTGGCGGTAAAAAGAATCACCGGTATGTGTTTTAGCCTCTCATCCTTCTTGATGCGCGAACACACTTCCGGGCCTCCCAACAAAGGCAGCCTGACATCCAGAAGCATAAGATCCGGAGATTCTTTTTCAGCCAGTTCTAACGCCTCCTGGCCGTTTACCGCGGATATAACCTGATAACCTATCTTTTCAAGACGAAAACAAACAACTCTCAACAAGTCCGGCTCATCGTCAACAATCAGAATCTTCTTACCCATCCTTGCCCCCCTTACATTAGGTTACAGGTAAAGTAAAACTAAACACGCTCCCCTCGCCAGCCTTAGATTCTACCCAGACCTTTCCGTTATGTTTTTCAATTATTTCCTTGCATATGGATAAACCTAAACCAGTACCCCCTGTTTTCCTGGTCATCCCGGAATCCAGCTGTTTAAATCTTTCAAATAATAGCGGCAGATCAGCTTCTTTTATGCCTACGCCTGTGTCCTTTACCGATACCCTTATAATATTCTCCATCCTGGCTGCCTGAATCTTAATGCTCCCCTTTTCAGTAAATTTGACCGCGTTATTTATCAGATTAGTAAACACCTGGATTATCCTATCCCTGTCAAACTGTATCCTGGGAAGCTTCTTGTCGAGCTCAAGCTCCAGAACCAATCCCTTTTTCTCAATAACCCCGCGCATGCTCTCACCCGCCTCTATGGCGACTTCATTTATGTCATTAGCCTTCATATTAAAAACCATTTTCCCGGAGCCCAGCTTCTGAAAATCCAGTATGTCGTTGATTAACCTGGATAATCTATCCACATTCTTCTTGGCAATATTCAAAAATTCCTTTTGCTCTTTACGTATCGGCCCGGATGTCCCATCCAAAACAATACTGATACCTTCTTTTATTGCAGCCAATGGCGTCCTTAATTCATGCGATACCGTGGAAGTAAAATCTGTTTTCATATCGATTACTTCCCGAAGCGCATTTTCCACTTTCTTGCGCTCGGAAATATCCCGGGCAACATGGACCGAACCGATAAATTCACCTTTCGCGTTAAATATAGGCGATACGGTTACCAGCAAAGGCACGCCAATCTTAGGGTCATCAACCTCTTCCGCATGGGAAACAAAATCTTTTTGCATCTTAACAGCAGGACAGCTGGGCCAAGGATGATTGAGGTCGTGAAGTATCTCATAACATTTTCTGCCAAGAATCTCCTCAGGTTTAAGCTTTAGCGCAGCGCAGCAGGATTTATTAACTTTGACTATGGTGAAATTCTTATCCTGTATAAAAATTAAATCCGAGATAGAATTAAATGTCCTTTCCCACTCTTCAACTGCCAACTCTATCTGTTCTTCGGCTTGTTTGCGCCGGGTTATATCTCTAACCGTTGCCTGAAGGTATTCCTTATCCGCAAACCTTAATCTCGACAACAACACTTCTGCCAGGAAAACAGTCCCGTCAGTTTTTTTATGGGCCCATTCAAAGAAATCCACCCCTTCTTTAAATGCCAATTCCATATGCCTTTTTTCTTCGGATAGTGAGTCTTTTCCGTTAGGTTGAAGATCCGGAGATAATTCAAAGGGATGTTTTGCGCTGAAATCCGTTTTTTTATTCAAACCGAATAATCTTAAGGTTTCGTTATTGCAATCAATGAATCCACCCTTGTCCATAGTCATAATCGCGTCGCGCGAAGAATCAAAAAGCTGGCGGAACCTCTCTTCACTATTTTTTAACTCTTCTTCCACCTTTGCCGCCTTAATTACCCGGATGGTTATACTGCTCACAATCTCCAATAGCGCGTATTCTTCGGAGGAGATTACGTGTTTTGAAAAAAGCGCTAAAACTCCGATTGTTTCGCCGCCCGATAGCCCAAGCCTGAAACCCGCAAAGGAAACCAGGCCCAGCTCTTTTGCCCATTCGTGATTGTGGACCCTTAGATCGACCGTTACCTCATTAGTTAAAAAAGAGGGATACTCCCCGGATGCTATTCCGCCGATCTTATAACAGCCAAAAGGAACCCGCGAATGCGCTCCTCCCTCAATGTGCGTGTAGCGCCCTGAACTGGAAACCAGATGCAAGCAATGCTCCCGGTTAACACATACATGAGGGCCCTCTTTAACTTCGGCGTGCGGGCATCCTGAATTGCACCGGTCTGGCGGGCCCATCAGCCAGATACGGGAAAAATCAGCTTCAAAAATATCCACCACGCTATCCGTGATTATTTTAAGTTTTTCTTCCAGCTTCCCCGGATTAAACAAAACAGACTGCATTTTATTTAACTTATTTATGCGGACATCCACTTTCACCCGGCTGGTAATATCCCGGCCAATAGTAGAAGCTCCGACAACCTTACCCGAACTATCTTTAAGGGGAGATATAGTCAAAGACATATTAATGCGCCTTCCGTCTTTAGATATACGTTCTGTTTCATAATGCTTTACGTGCTCCCCGTTTTTAATTCTGGAGAGCAAATTAGCGGCATCATCCCTTCTCTCCGTAGGGACTAACAGATTAATCGAACGGCCAATAACTTCTTGTTCAGAATAGCCATAAATCTTCTCTGCCCCATGGTTCCAGCTGGATATTATTCCGTTAACATCCTTACTGATAATCGCGTCATCCGAAGATTCCACGATGGCGGCCAGCCTACGCAATGAATTTTCCACGCTCTTCTGCTCGGTTATATCGATAATTACCCCTACCAGGCCCGCAACCTTGCCATCGGGCCCCGGATAAGTGGACCTTTTGAAAATTACATCGTGGTCAGTACCGTCACTATTACGCAGCTTACTCTCATAAACCTGGAGTCCCGGCTGATTAAAAAGAGCTGCGTCCATTTCGTGGTATTTTTCAGCGATTGCTTTGTCCGGAAAGATATCAAATACGGTCCTGCCAACAATCCTGTCTTTAGTAAGGCCTAAAAATTGCTCGGTAGCTAAATTACACCCTAAATAAAGGCCTTCCCTGTTTTTATAGTAGACAGGGCTGGGGATATTATCTATTAAAACCTGCAGGTGCCTTTGCGAATAAAGAACCTTACTGACCGCTACCTTATTTAATTCCACTATTATGAATATGCTGATTAACAGGATAAACAGGCCGAAAACTATGAGAATGCCGATTACGCGATGATGAAATAATTTATCCTGGAATGCCGATATTTTTATATCAATCCCTATGCGGGAAATTACATCTTGAGTCTCAAAGTCAATAATCGGGGCATACGCCGAAACCCAAGTGCCCCACCTGTCTGTATAGGGGCCCAAAATAAACGCCTCACGCTTAAAAAAATCCTCCTTTAATCCGGCGGGAGCTTCCTCGTAAACCTGTCCCGGCGGGGAATAATCCAGAGAGGTTACCGGATCAGAATCCACTAAAAATATGATTTTGTCTCCCTGCAGGCGCATAAGATACACAAAGCTTAAATCATCGTTTACCCTCTTTATCTCTTCAATCTGCTCTTTAAGCCGTATATAGTCAGGAGTAGTCAGGTCGGACGATGAAGCGCCAAGGGGTAAGATTCGACGGGGATTGACTGCGGCAGCTCCCGTACTGACTTTCGCTATAAAATCTTTATCCGTTAATTGTTTATAATATCCGCCCACGCCTTTCGTTATGCTCCAGCCGAGAACAATAAAGGTGAAAAATAAAAATAAAACCCTGAAGATATGCGCTCTTTTTTTAGGCGCCGATAAATCAAAATCAACCCAATGCTGGAAAGAATACCAATACATCCATAGCGCAAAAGAACACAACATCGCTAACGCGCAGCGTAAGAGCTGTATCGGAAAACCAAAAAAACTAAAGAAAATACCTTGATTGAACAATGTTCCGGAAAGAAAATGCGGGGGTTGCGAGGTTACTAACTTGGTAAAGGCGTAGCAACCGAAGGCGATGCCTGTTAAGGCAAACCAGGGTTTCAGTTCCGCTTCCTCTTTATATGCCAGAATAAAAAATATGACGGACGCGCTAAGGCCTGAGCCAAAACCCAGGAAAAAATGCGCGGCAATGTTAGCGCCATAAAGGCCGCTCTGCAGCCATCCCAGATACACCAGAGAAAGAATAGGAATATGGATCCACGTTCCTATACTTCTGGAAAATAAATTACTCAGGCTTTTACGGCTGAATTCTACCAGGAGGGCAAAAGATACGGTAAGGACGATTAAGCGGATAACTTGAAAAACAAAGGAATCAATTATGACAATCGCGCTGAGGTCCAGCCACTCATTTGCCGCATGGACCAAAGCGAATAAACCCAGCCAAAACCAGGGGATATTCTTTTTTTCACTCTTAGCTAATAAAAAACAGGCTCCGCCAAGAATAAGGAAACTCAGACCGTACAGAAAAAAAATGTAATCTATCTGAGACCTGAAAAAATTAGACATCATATTCTTGCGTCTCCGGCAGGCTTCCGGTTTTTATAAGGCATATATCCCTCCTCCAAGAGATACTGTTTCTTTAAAGGCTTGGGGCGCAAACAACTATGACTATTAGTTATTATAAAGAAAAATACCGAAAGTAGCAAGAATTAAAACTGCGGTTAAGGCATCGGCAGGATATCTGCATAGATATCCAAGATATCTACCTGCTCCATATGCAGAAAATGCCCCGCCCCCTTTATGACCCTGACCTCGCAATCGGGGATATGGGAAGCCAGGGACCTGACATCGTCAAGGTCAATAATCGTATCTTTTTCCCCATAGATCAAAAATGTCTTTTCCCGGATATTGGAAAGTTTAATCAAGTCACCTATCTTTTTTGCCGACACCACTGCCAGCCCATGCTCGTAAAAGGACTTCAGGTTCTCCTGGCTCATCGCATGGAACTGTCTGACAATTTTATTTTTAATATTTTTCGGAAGATTCTGGCCGAAGCTATCTATTAATATATCGGCCATCTTCTGCCTGTTTTTTGGATCTACCGCGCAACCTTTCTTGATAGTCTCGACCATCGCGGCATTGGCTTTTGTCCCCAAGCTGGCCAGGCATAATTGCTTTACCTGCCCGGGATACCGCGCGGCAAAGGCCATGGCGATTATCCCTCCCCAGGAAGCAGCACATAGTGAAACACTGTTACTTGTACCGGTAGCCTTTATTACTTCCCGTAAAATATCCACTTGTTCATCCAGCCTGACCAACGCCGGCCCTGAAACCACCTTACCCCTGCCCTGGTTAGGGAAATCAAAGAGTACTACCCGGTAATGCGGGGTATAACGCTCTACAAGGGTATGCCACATTGCCATAGACTGCTGCACTCCATTAAGGCATATAATATGCGGGCCTTCGCTCTCGTAAATCCGGTAGGGGACAGAAAATCTCCCCAATTCAATAGTCCCTTTTACGATTGCTGAACCGGTACGCGAATATTTGGTAAAGTTAGATTCCTTAGGCACTCTTTATCTTACCCTCCTGTTAACAGTCCTTCTCAATATTATTTCTTGAGGCTCTTGAGATACGCTTTCCTATCCTGGACCGCCTTTTTAACTCTCCTACCCACGCCAAATCCGCTTAACCCTTCGGCCTCGGCCTCATGTGCTGCGCCGGAGGCAATCCTGGACGCCTCTAAGGTATCATCTCCGCTAGCCACCAGTTCCGCTACTGCAGCTACCGCGTTCTTCAGGGCCCTTGCCTTTACTCCCTGATTCCATAAATCCAAGAGAACCGTTCTTACATCTGATATTTTTGCATCCGAAACGAGCATCCTTTTTACTGAATTTTCCGTGGTTTTGATGAATTGATCGGATAGACCCTGGTTTTTAAGTTCTGATTTTAACTGTTCAAACGCGCCAGCGGCCCCTCCACAATACCCGCAGGTAATAACAGTTAAAATGAGCGCACCGGAGAAAAAAAATATACGCATAGGCCACACAGATACTTTCTATTCTATTTAAGTCAGGAGATTAAAGACAGGCTAACCGGTTATTTTTTTGCGCCGTTCAACGTTCGCGGGCAGTAAAAC
>JBAZIT010000014.1:0-17827 GCA_041651675.1 Candidatus Omnitrophota bacterium
GTTTAAGCGTGCGGTTAGCCAACATGGATTTATATTAACATAAATAATAATTTTTTAAAAGGCCTTAAATCCACGACTTTTAAAATTCAGCCTTCAGGCCGCCGGTAAAAGAAAATCCCGGCATGGGGAAATTCTGGATGACCTGGTATTGCCGGTTTAAAAGGTTATCTATGTAAGCAAAACAGGTGATCCCGTTTTTCATTTTTTTTGCCACGCTGACCCCCAGCGTAAAGAAACTTTTTACTTTACTGTTATTACTGGCGTTGGTAAACCTCGCCCCCACGAACTGGGCTTTTAGTTCAACAGTCAACCCGTTATGGTCATGGTATTTTAAAAGGGCATCGACCTTATTCTTTGGTTGATACACAAGGTATTTATGCGTATCCTCATCCCTCGCCATCAGGTACGTGTAGTTAAGATTTAAGTCCAGATTGTCTGAAATAAACAGCTTGTTTTCGCATTCTATACCGTCGATTACGGCAGAACTGATGTTTTGCGGCTGGTATAACCCGCTATCGTTAGCAGACCATTGTATAAGTTGGCTATAATTACTATGATAATAAGTTAGGCCTGAGGTGATATATTCATTCGGCTTCAGGTCTATGCCGATCTCTTCAGTAAGCCCCTTTTCCGGTTTCAGGTTCGGGTTCCCTTCTGACCAGCCGTCAAAAGGCCAGTAGAGATCGTTAAAGGTGGGAGCGCGAAATGAACGGCTGATTAAACCATGTATTTTTATGCTTTCGTTAAAGGTATAGAGAAAATCCAGGTTAGGATTAAATTGCGCGCCAAAGTTGGAATAATCGTCAACCCTGGCTCCTAAGTTAATTTTTAGTCTATCGAAAAAATAAAACTGGTTTTGGATGTATCCGGCGGTAACGCTATACTCATGCTTGGCAGTCGCTGTACTGTCGTTCATATTTTTAACGTATTCAAAGCCCGCTATCAGCCGGTACAGGTCAAACAGCTGTTTGTCTAACTGTAAATTCAGGCCTCTTACAGTGGTAGTATGGGTATCTTTTGTATAGGCGGTTGAGTTTTCAATAAATTCTAACCGGTCGTAGTTTTGATAAGCCTTGGCTGATATCCCGGTTTTTTCATCCGGCTTAAAGCTCCAGTTAAAATCAAAGAACCGCTTCAGAGTATCTTGCTTATCATCGGGATCAAAGAGGTTTGTTGGCCCGGGAGTACCTAGTTTACTTTTATAGAACCCCGAATTCAATTTTACATTATTCTGGCTGTTGAAATCATAATCCAACTTGAGGTTGCAATCTGAGGCATTCAGGGTGGAATTAGGGCGAAAACCGGCTGAACTCTGGTATTCTCCGCTGATAAGGTACCCGAAATTAGCAATTCTTGCACCATGCGAGAGGCGTTCTATATAAGTCCGGGCAGTGCCGAAACTGGAGTAGAGTTCAGTTTTCTGCCCTTCTTTAGGCGGTTGCCTGGTAATGATATTGACTACGCCCCCCATTGCCGAACTGCCGTAAAGGCTTGAGCCTGGACCATGCATGACCTCTACCTTGGATATATTATCCAGGGGTATATCGGACAGGTTTACCTCCCCATCCCGGGGATTATTTATCGGTCTGCCGTCTAGCATAACTAAGACCTGGGCAGCGGTAGAACCGCGCATCCGAATATTTGTATTAGCCCCTGGCCCTCCATAGCTGCTCATTTCAACAGAAGTTAAATCTGTAAGTGCGTCGGCTAAATTCTGTGCTCCGCCTCTTTCCATTTCCTTTGCAGTGACTACATCCACTGTGCGGCCGATATCTTCGTAGGATTCTTCGATCCTGGAGGGCGTAACTACTATTTTGTCCAGATCAATATCTTCTGCGTGGATAATACCAGGCAGGATTATTACAAGTAGTGCGGGGATGAGCGATTTCCTGTAAGAATTCTTCATTATCAGTTCCTTTCCTTTTCTTCCGAAAGTACTTTCCCTGATAAATGATCGTCCGGGCTCTCACTTTAAGCGTTTCTAAGTGTTTACCGTTGCGGGACAGCGCCTGGGTTTTCACCAGGACTTCCTCCATTTATCCGGATGGTTAAACTTTAGGGGTTTATGCGTATTCCTGGATATCTAAAAACCAATGCTTCCAAAAGCTTTCCTTGATTATCGGTTCAGCCTTTAATATCTTGATCGGCCGGCTGAATATCGGCCCGTCAACTACTAAGGTATGAAACTCTCCTTTCTCCCCGCAGGGGCAAATTTTTCTTTCCTTCAGTTCCCCGACCATTTCCTTATCAATATAACGGCCGAGAAATTCCTTGCCCATTATATCTGCTTTACAACTGACAATAATCGCCTGGAACCCTGCTTTTAAAAACTCGTCAATAATATTTTCCGGAGAATTGTTCCAAAGCGGCTCTATAGGATTGATCTTTAGATCTCCGCAGACACGTTCGATCCAGCTTTCGTGTTCCAGAAGGTAGATATCGCCAAAAACCATTGAACCGATATCGCTGCCCCGGAGTTCAGTAACCGCGGCCTTAAATTCTTCTTCGTATTTCTGCATATCCGGGCTGACTTCCCGCTGCACCAGGGGAATTCCGGCTAATTCCGCCTGAAATTTGAGCAGCCTGCCTTCAATCCCATGAAAGCACCCGCGTTTTGATTCCCGCGAGATAAAATTTAACAGCAGTTTTACATCATAGCCTTGCTGCATCGCCCTGTAACATGCAAGGCAGCTGTCTTTCCCTCCGCTCCAGGATGATATTGCCTTCAAGTTGTCCATCTAGCGCCCCCTTTTCACAAAATACAAAATATCCCCAAAGTAACTATTTCGGTTAATTCAATCGTCGCTCCCAGTGTATCCCCGGTTATGCCTCCAATTTTTTTGCTGGTAAACCTGCCGGCCAGATAAGCGCAGCCGCTTACGATTATTAACAGGATCATTCCTTTAACCTGCCAGATAATGAATGAAAATATAACCGCCGATATTAATGAGATGAGAAAAATTTTTAAGGTCATCCCCCGGATAAAAACCCCGGCTTTTCCTTCTTGACGGGCGTAAGGAAATAGAAACATCGCCAGGACCGCTGACCAGCGGCTTAAAACGCACATAAGCAGTAACGCGCCTGCTTTTTCCGGAGCAGATACAGATTCCAATAAGCTGACTTTTAAGAGGATAACGCAAATAATGCTTAAAACCCCCATTACTCCGATGTGCGGGTCGCGCATTACCCTGAGCATCTCTTCTTTCGGCTTACCGCTGAAAAAAGCATCGGCGCTATCGGAGAGGCCGTCCAGGTGCATTCCTCCGGTAAGGCCTATCAGAGAAACGATTAAAATTATACTTACCGTAAAAGAGGGTAAATTCAGGATAAATAAACCCAGATTTATCTCCGACAGGACAAGGCCAATTAGTAAACCGGCCAACGGAAAATATAGCGTGGCTTTGGCCAGGTTTTGCTCACTTATTTCCTTTATTCTTAATGGAATGACTGTCAGGAACTGGATGGCTAATAAAAAACTTTTCATTTTGTTCTCTCCGAGACGTTCGCGCTTTTAAAAGTGGCCATTTGAGCCAGGATCTTCAGGCTGGCATCAGCTAAGCCTATACCCAAAGCTCCGCCTGTTCCTTCTCCGAGCCTTAAATTCAAATCCAGAAGCGGTTTTAACCCTAAATACTGCAAAATTATTTTATGCCCGCCCTCTACCGAACAATGGCTGGCAATCATATAATTTTTTACTTTAGGTTCGATCCTATAGGCGGTTAAAGCCGCGGCCCCTGAGATAAAACCGTCAATAACCACGGGGACTTTTTTAGAAGCTGCGCAAAGGATTATCCCGGCCAAACCTCCTATTTCAAACCCGCCTACCTTGGATAATACGTCAATAGGGTCGGCCGGATCCGGTTTATTCAGGGAGATCGCTTTTTCGATGATCTCTATTTTATTTTTTAATCCAGCATCATCCAGCCCTGCGCCCCTGCCGGTAATCTCTTTAACCGCTGCCTTGGTAAAAACCGCTGTCAGGGCGCTGGCGCTGGTTGTATTGCCTATCCCCATTTCTCCTGTCCCTACAATATCAATGCCTTTTTTGTATTCTTCTTCAAATATTTCTACGCCGGCACAAATTGACTTTAGCGCTTCCTCTTTAGTCATTGCCGGGCCTTTAGCCATATTTCTTGTGCCGTAATTTATTTTTCTGTCCAAAAGCTTCGGGTCGGCTTTGAGATCTACGCAAACTCCCAGGTCAGCCACGACTACTCTTGCGCCTACATGCGCAGCTAAGACGTTTATCCCGGCGCCGCCGGAAAGAAAATTATAAACCATTTGAGCGGTCACTTCCTTGGGATAAGGGCTCACGCCCTCTTCGGTTACGCCATGGTCCGCAGCCAGCGTGAAAATAACTTTATTAGATAGGGAAGGGTCTTCCTTTGCGCTGATCCCGCAGATCTGCTTGGCTAATTCTTCAAGCCTGCCCAAGCTTCCTAAAGGCTTGGTTAGATTATCCAGCCTTTTTTGCGTCTTCTCGACTATGCTGTTGTCTATTGCGCAGATATCTTTGGTTACCTTGTGTATCCTTTCCATTCGAGTTCACCCCTTTATTTTCAGCGGTATTCCTGCAGTAATAAAATACACCTCTGCGGATTCTTTTGCCGCTAACTGGTTTATCCGTCCGGCAATATCCCGGAATTCCCTGCCCAATTTGCTTACCGGGACTATCCCTAAACCCACCTCGTTAGCAACCAGGATTACTTTTGCTTTTTTCCTGCTTAGCTGAGATAGCAATACCTTGAATTTTTCCAGAATAGCCTTTTCCTTGTTCTTAGCCAAAATCAGGTTAGCCACTAAAAGAGTCAGGCAGTCAATGATAATGCAGTCAAAATTATCGCCCATCCCGGATACTAAGGCGCTTAGATTCTTTGGCTCCTCGAAAGTTTTCCAGTTTTTCGGCCTGGCTTGCTGATGCTTCAGGATACGCTCGCGCATTTCCCGGTCTAAACCCTGGCCGGTAGCGATAAAAGCTACCTTTTTCTTTTTTCCAGCCAGGTTTAAAGCGCAGGTGCTCTTGCCGCTCCTTGCTCCTCCCAAGATCAAAGTTATCTTACCCATTTCTTACTCCAGGTGTTTTGTTTCGTTGAATTTTTTTACCTTAGGCCTACCGCTCCTGTACTCGACTATGGTAAAACTGGCTCCCTTAGGGACATAGCGCCAGAAATTTTTCTTTTTTAATATACCGCTTACGATTATTCCGATCACGCCTCCGTGGCAGACAATCGCTAGTTCCTTGCCGGTATTTAACCGGATAACCTTCTTAATACCGAGTTCGACCCTCTTCTTAAAGGTATTCATTGGTTCAGCGCCGGGAATACAATCCTGATATGGGTCTTTAAGCCATTTTTTATAGACCGAGGGGTATTTTTCCAGGATTTCTTTATGGCGCATTCCTTCCAGAACGCCAAAATTGATCTCTCTTAAGGGAGGAAGTTTGGTGATCTTGGCTTTTTGAAATATTATCCGCGCTGTCTGGAGAGCGCGCAACCTGTCGCTGGAGTAGATTTTATCGAACTTGACAGCTGTAAAACGCCTGGCTAAACATTTTGCCTGGGCTTTCCCCTCTTTACTTAAGGCTACGTCTTTACAGCCGCAATAACGGCCAAGTTTATTCCATTGCGTTAAGCCGTGGCGGATCAGCGTAAGGCGGGTGATCATCATAGTTCTTTCGGCACTAAGACCACATTCGGCCTTCCGGTAACCGGATTAGTATTCACTAAAACCACTGTTTTATATACCGCTTCGATATTTTTATAAGTAAGCACGCCTTCAGCCTGGCCTTCCTTAAATATATTGCCGTTGTCTAACAGGCAGATGCGGTTACAGTAGGCGCTGGCCAGATTCAGATCGTGCAGGATCATGACAATGGTCAGGTTATCCTGATGGTTCAGTTTTTTCAGGAGATCCATCACCTGGATCTGGTGGCCGATATCCAGATGCGCGGTCGGCTCATCCAGTAATAAAAGTACCGGTTCCTGGGCCAGGGCCCGGGCAATAATTGCCCGCTGGCGCTCACCCGCGCTTAACTCATTGAGCATTTTTTCCTTTAATTCCGCAGAGCCGGTCAAGGTAAGCGCTCTCTCGCAGATCTCGGTATCTTTTTTAGTTTCAAACTGCAGCCTCTTTAAGTGCGGGATCCTGCCCATTAAGACCATCTCCATCACGCTGAATGAAAGATCGGTAGAGATATCCTGGGAAACAAATGCCACCTGGCGGCAAAATTCCTTGAGCTCCATAGTAAAGATATCCTTTTCGGAAAAATATATTCTTCCCTGGCGGGGACGCAGGATCTTTGAACATAACCTGAGTAGAGTGGTCTTACCTGAACCGTTCGGTCCGATAATTCCCATAAAATCTCCTGCCTGAACATCCAAAGATACGCCTTTAATAATATCCTCGTTATAGTATCCCGCGCTTAGATTATCGATCCTTAGCAAAGGTTTCATCGGATCCTCTGGCTGCGTTTTAATAAAATGATGAAGATGGGCGCGCCGATTATCGCGGTAATTACCCCGATAGGTATTTCTACGGGCGCAAAAAGAGTGCGTGAAACAATATCACAAACTACCATAAATATTGCCGCCGCCAGGCAGGTAACCGGGATAAGCGCTTTGTGGTTTGAGCCTACGGCCTGGCGCATCATATGCGGCACGATTAAACCGACAAAGCCGATTATTCCGCAGATGCAAATAAGGCTGGCGGTAATCAGGGCAGCGATGATTATTAAAATGTTTTTAACGTTCTGTGTATCTATCCCCAAATGCAGGGCTTCTTCTTCTCCCAGTTGGATAGCGTTTAAATCCTGGGCAAAAATGTAAATAACGCCTATCCCTAAAATTACCGGAATAGCGACCAGGAGCACGAGCTGCCAGTCATAGACCTGCAATGAACCCCACAGCCACCAGTTCATCTCGTGCATTGCCTGATTGCCGAACAAAGAAACCAGGAAAACAATTATTGAGGAAAAGGCTATGGAAATGATCACCCCGGAAAGGATTAATGACTTATCGGCTATTTTTTTTCTTTCGCTGGCCAGGGCATAAACCAGAATAATGCTGGCTACCGCTCCCAGGAACGCCGCCAGGGGCATATAAATCCTGGAAACACCAAGGATCACGGCGATCACCGCGGCCAGGCCTGCTCCGCTGGAGGTCCCTAATAGATACGGTTCGGCTAAAGGATTCCTTAAGATCGCCTGCAGGACTATTCCTGCGACTGCCAGGCCGCTGCCCACAAGTATAGCTGCCAGTATCCGGAGTAGGCGCAGGTTAAAAATAACCTGATTATCCTTAAGCAAAAGCTCGTTTAGCGGAATGCGCACCGAGCCTTGCGCCAGGCCAAAGAATACCGCGATGCCCAGTAGTAGGGATAAAACCAGCAATTTTTTGTTCAAGTATTTATCCATTATCGGAGTATAACTTCTTGTATAATTTTTTTAAACCTTCGGTAGTCCTGGGAGTTGCCCTTAATAGAAGTTCCGGCTCGATGTCATTAAAGACCCTTTTATTCCTTACCGCATCAATACCGGCCCAGCCAAAACGGCCTTCGACTAATTTTAAAGGCGCCTCTTTATCCATATAGGCCAGGATGATCACCTGTGGATCCAGGCTGACTACTTTTTCCGCGCTGAAATTACAGTATGGCCTTGGGACATCGTGCGCTACGTTAATGCCTCCGGCTAACGTAATAATATTATCGATGATCGAGCCTTTACCGGCGGTCATCAACGGCTCGTGCCAGATCTCTACGAAAACTTTGACCTTCGCGTTTTGCGGGATAAGTTTTACCGCTGCCTGTATCCTGTCAATGTCATCCTGCATATTGCTGATCAAGGCTGCCGCCTCTTTTTCCCGGTGAGTAATTATCCCGATGTCCTCTATGGTCTTGAACAGTCCATCCATATCCACCGGGTCAGCCACATAAATGTTGAATTCCAGGTGCTTTAATTCCTCAACTACCGGCGCCTGTTCTAAGCCGGTGCAAAAGATATAATCGGGCTTCAAGGAGATAATTTTCTCTATATTCGGATGGCTGAAATCCCCGATTTTAGCCTTGTTTTTAGTTTCCGGAGGCCAGTTGCAGTAAGAACTTACTCCCACGATATCCTCACCCAATCCTAAGGCAAAGAGGATCTCGGTGGTTGAAGGCGCCAGAGAAATGTATTTTGACGCGGCCAAAGCGTTAAAACAGGCGAGAAAAGTGAATGCCAGGGTTAAGATTATTCTTTTCATACAATATACCCGCAACAAAAAACCCGCCGGAACTTTCCTTGGCGGGTTGCACCCAAATATAACTCTGGCCCATTCCACGAGGCGGATCTTGATATAGGCAGGTCTTCTGGCTTAGGGCTTATTTCTCTTACAGCCTTCCCGGTTTTCACCAGTGGCTTTTTGTAAGCGTTGCTAGCCCGTTACAGCGGCGGGACCGCATCAGCTTCTAATGGCTTTGGCTATCTGAAGCCAAACCATGGCCTTCCGGCCTACTGATTTCCCTAACCTATAGTTATGTGTTACTTACTTTAGCACTCTCAGTTTATTTGTCAACTGATTTTATGAATGTATTAAAATTCAATTCCTTTACGCGCCGGCGTTCCCTTTCTATAATAATGTTTTTTTTCTTTTATTTCACTGACTAAATCCGCGGTCCTTATGATCTCCGGATGCGCGGAGCGGCCGGTAAGGACTAACTCTACCCTTCGGGGGGCTTTCTTTAAGATACCCAGGAGTTCCGCCAAGCTTAGCAACCCCAGCTTTAAAGCAACATTAACCTCGTCCAGCACGATCAAGGAATAACGCCGGCTATGTATAGCTTTTTTTACCGCGCTTAACCCTTTTTTAGCCAATTCCGCGTCTTTTTTCTGAAGAGCGCAGCGCGTAAAACAGGTTGCCCCGAACTGTTCAACTTTGATATTTTTGATTTTTTTCAGGGAAGTAATTTCGCAGTAATGTCCCTTTTTTAAGAACTGGCATATGTATACTTTATACCCTGCGCCGGCAGCCCTTAAAGCTAACCCGAATGCGGCCGTGCTTTTGCCTTTTCCGTTTCCGGTATATACCTGGATCAAAACAGCGCTCCTTTATTTCTTGCCTATTCTTATTAAGAATTTAAAAAACCGCAAAGTGTCTGTCAGGGGATTGATCTGGCTTTTTTCTCCCCGGTAAACAGTAGAGATAGGAACTGATTCTATCTTAAATCCAGCCTGCGCCGCCTTAATCAAAATTTCGGTCTCTATCTCATATTTGGATGTTTCTAACTCTATTTTTTCCAGGACCGGCCTTTTGATCAGGCGAAAACCGCATTGAGTATCCGGGATATCCTGTTGGCATAACCGGGATATTAACCAGGACATAAATTTATTAGTCAGAATGCGTATAAGCGGCATATTTTCCGTATGCTGCATACGGTTACCGATTAGTATATCGCCTTTAGAAGCCTCGGCTAAAGACAGGAAAGATTTCAAGTCCTGGGGTAAGTGCTGGCCGTCGCCATCCATCGTGACTACGGCCTCAAAGTTATTCACTATAGCATGATAGAAACCTTTTCTTAAACAGGAACCTTTACCGGTGTTAATCTGGTTTTTTAAAACTTCTGCTCCGGCTGCGGAAGCGATCCCCGCGGTATTATCCGTAGAGCCGTCATCAACCACTAAAATATCCGGGGTCAATTCTTTGACCTCCTTTACCAGCCTGGATATCTCCCGGGATTCATTATGCGCAGGGATGATGACGCAGATCTTCATTCTTTCCAGAACCTCCTGAACATATACCATTGCTCCGGATAACGCCGGATATAATCCTCAAAAATAACCTTATAACTGGTGATAATATCTTTTAAATCCTTTTCTTCCTCTCCTGAAGGCGTAAAATCAAGCGGCTTGCTTATGATCAGGGAAAAACTGTCATCTTTATTCCTGAGCATAAACCCGGGAATGATCTTAGTCTTGGTCTTTAGAGAAAAAACAGCCGGACCCATGGGAAAAACCGTCGGTTTACCGAAAAAATCCACGGTCATGCCGTTTCCTCCGAAATCCCGGTCACCGACCAGGGCCACCAGTTCATTCCTTTTTAAGCCCCTTAAGCAGCCTTTGGCCGCCTTGCCCAGGGGAAGGACTTTTACGCCCTTACCTTCTCTTTGGCCGTTAAAAAGCGCGTTTACGTCTTTGGAGCTGTGCGGCAGGGCAACCGTTAAAAAAGGATACCCCAGCATGGAGATCACTACTCCTCCCAGCTCCCAATTCCCCAGGTGCGCGGTGACTACGATCGCGCCCTTACCCTCGGCAAGGCATTCATCATAGTAATGCAGGCCGATCAGGCGGATATTTTTGGCAATATATTCTTTATCCAGCTTTTCGAAGCGGAAAAAATCTATAAGGTATTTGGCAAAATTATGGAATAATTTGCTCCGGATCTGCGCAATTTCGCGCGCGGGTTTTTCCGGAAAGATCACCCGCAGGTTTTCCGTAACTGCCTTGCGGTCTCTGAACGCAAATGCAGCATATAAGGTAGATATAAATACTGCCAGGCTGTAGGCTGTCTTTAGCGGAAGGCTCAAAGCAACACCCTGGACGATCCGGTAAAGAAAATAGTTAATCATTACAGCTTTCTAGCAGAAGCCTGGCGATATCCATGCTGGCATTGGGTTTACTTATCCGTTTTGCTGAGTCGCTAAGATGTTTCAATCTTTGGGGATTTTTTAAGAGCTCTTCGACGATCAGATTGATTTTACCCGGTTTTTCGATTTCCAGCGCAGCCTCCTTATGCGTAAGATAGGCGGTATTATTTGCTTCCTGGCCGGGCAGGGGCTTGACAATGATCATGGGTTTAGCCAGGCTGAGCACTTCGGAAGTGGTAACTCCTCCGGGCTTACTGACGACTATATCCGCGATGCACATCAATTCGTTGATATTATGAGTATAGCCAAAAAGGATTATTTTCTTCTTATATTTTTTTAGCTTGCGCTTTAAGGAGTTATAGAGTTTTTTATTGGTCCCGGTCACAATAATTTCCTGGATCTCCCGGTTAACTTTTTCCAACGACTTAACGATCGTTTTGATCGGACCCAATCCCTGGCCGCCTCCCATGATCAATATCGTGGGAAGGCCGGGAGATAGTTTATGTTTGGAAAAAATACTATTTCTATCCAGGTCAGTGTTGAATTTAGGGTCGAAGGGTATGCCTAACGCCTTTACTTTTTGGGCGGGTACGCCTTTTTTGACTAAACGCGCAGAGACATCCTCCGAAGGAGTAATGTAGCAGTCTACGGCATCATAGATCCAGTAGGAATGCGGGACATAATCCGTTAACACCGCGATCAGCGGAAGTTCTGACTGGTAGGCCTTCTTATATCCGGCGACCATACCGCAGGGAAATGCCTGGGTGCAAACAACGGCATCGGGCCTAAGGCGTTCAAACAGTTTTTTTAATTTTGGAGAGTTAGTCTTATTGATATTCTGCTTGGCTTTTTCAATTCTTTTTACTATTTTAGGGTTGTCATAAAGGTAATCCCATATTCCAGGCGCGACCTTGATTATGCTCATATAAATGCTGTTCACAATTTTTTCAGCGACGGGATTGGTATAGTTAAAGGCATTGATATTGGAGATCTCGGCGTTAGGGGCCAATATCCTGATCGCTTTTTCAATAGCTAAGGTTGCGTTATGGTGCCCGGAGACCTCGGAGATGTACATCAAAACTATGCGCTTAGGGTGCATTTTTAGAGCTTACCTTCCTGGCATAATTCCAAAAATGCTTCGGCTACGCGGGGATTGAACTGCAGGTTGCTTAACTTCCGGATCTCTTTTATAGCGTCGTTTCTGTACAGGGCTGTCCGGTACGGCCTGTTCGTAGTCATAGCGTCAAAAGAATCCGCTACCGAAATAATCGAAGCGATTAAAGGGATCTCTTCGCCTTTTAATCCCTCCGGATATCCGCGGCCATCCGGCCGTTCATGGTGGTATTTGATCCCGGCCAGGGCCTGCTCTAATTCTTTAATGGGCTTAAGGATAGTCACTCCGATCATCGGGTGTTCCTTGATCTTATTTCTTTCGCCGATGGTTAAAGCCCCTCTTTTATTCAGTATATGTTCGGGAACGCCGATCTTGCCGACATCATGAAGCAGGCTGGCAATATGCAGCTTCTCGATAAATTTATTATCCCAGGCTTTTTTATTCTTTTGCGAGAGCTTCTTGGCGATCTCCAGGCTTAGATTAGTCACCCTGGTGGTATGGCCGTGCGTATAATTATCTTTCGCCTCTATAGCGGCAACCAGGGCAATGGTAGTGCGCATAAAAAGCTGGTGTTTTTTATCCAGTTCGGATTTAAGTTCCTTAAAAAGATTAGCGTTCCTTATTGCCATGGACATATTGGAAGCCAGGGCCTCAAAAAAATCCAGCTCTTCCTGCAGGAATTTTTTCCCGTTTTTCTTTTTGCCCAGCAGCAATATCCCCAGCAGCTCATCCCGGAAGTAGCTGGGAACGCAGGTAACTGTTTCCAGCATTTTCATCTGGTAGAGCACATCGGTCAAGAGATGCTTCAGGCGCTCTTTAGCCTGGCTCGTTTTCAGGCAGGACTCTGCGTTTTCCAGGGTCAAAACATCGCTGTTAAAGAGGAGCCGGCTGTCGCGCTCCCTGAAGAAACGGATGAGCGAATCATCTTTATCAAAACCGGCCAGGCCAACAGGTATTTTTTTAGCCAGGGACCCTCCGGAAACCGTAAGCACATACGCCTGGCGGTCCGGCTTATACATGAGTATGCTCGCGTGCTCCACCTTAACTTTATCCACCACCATGCGCACGATTATCTTGATGAGCAAATCAGGGTCATGCACGAAAATCATGTTGCGTGCCGCGGTTTCTAATTCTTTTTTAAAATCAATGGCCATTTACGCGCACCCTTGGATTATTTTAACTCTCCTGGATTATGCCTAAACTGTCCCCTACATTTACCGTCGAGCCTTCCAAAACCAGGATCTCCGTAAGCGTCCCCGAACAGGGGCTGGGCAGGTTAAAAGTAGCTTTATCGGTAGTCAGCTCTACCAGGTCATCTTTTTCATTGACCTTGTCGCCGGCTTTAAAATACCAGTAGGAAACCGTGGCTTTCTGGACGCCTTCGCTTAGCTGCGGTAAGAGTATTTTTACCATTAGCTCTCTCCTTTTTACTCGCTGCCTTTTTAAATACCGCAAGAGGTCTTAAACAGGTTTACCAGATCCCGCTGAATTTTTTCAATCGGGATAACTTTACCGCTTATTGTTTCCATCGATGTAACCATTATATCCATACCGCAGGGCCTAATCAAGGAAAAATTAGACAGGTCGCTGTTTTGGACATTCAGGCTTAACCCGTGGAAAGTGATCCAATTCCTGACCGCGATCCCGATCGCGGCAATTTTGGACCGTCCGGCCCAGACACCGGTCAGTCCCTCAATTCTATCCCCTTTTATTCCTGATTCTCTAAGACAGCGGATGACCAGTCCTTCCAGGAACCTCAAAAACCAATGGATATCTTTTTTAAAATAATTTAAATTGAATACCGGATAGGCGATAAGCTGGCCTGGGCCGTGGTAAGTAACATCCCCTCCCCGCTCCACTGCGTAGATACCAACACCCTTATTCTTAAGCACTTCCGGGGAAGCCAGGATATTATTTCTGTTTGCCCTTCGGCTTACGGTAATTGCCGGATAATGGCGGCAGACGATTAATCCGCAGCGCAAGCGGCTTTCCTTTACCTCCCGGAACAATTCTCTTTGCCTGTCCCAGGCATCCTGAAAATCCACCAGGCCAAGCTCAATTACTTTTAAGGGCATGGTTATTTACTTTATGGCTTCGGTTATTGATTCTGAAAGAGTAGGGTGAGCGAATATGGTTTCCCGCAGGTCTTTAATATTGAGCTGGCGCGCTACGGCCAGGGTAAAAATTCCGATCAGTTCGGTTGCTCTCGGCCCGATGATCACAGCTCCTAAAACTACGCCGCTTTTTTCAGCGGAAACTATTTTAATGAACCCCTCTGTTTCTCCCAGGATGCGGGCCATGCCGCTGGCCAGAAAATCAAACTTGTGAATGGCTACTTTCTCTCCGGATGAAATGGCTTGCTCCTCGCTCAGGCCGACCGAGGCGATCTCCGGGTCGGTGAAAATACAACTGGGGACACAACGCGCTATGGCCGGCTCCTGGTTATCGGGATGGGCCAGGTTATGCACGGCGCTTATGCCCTGATAAGCGGCAAAGTGGGCCAGCATTATTTTGGCCGTACAATCTCCGGCCGCGTAAATGTTGCTTATATTCGTTTTCAGGTAATCATCAGTGACAATCCTGCCCTTAGTTGAATTTATACCCAGCTCCTCTAAGCCTAAATTTTCTGTTTGCGCTTTTCTGCCTACGCAGACTAAAACAAGGCCAAAATCAGCCGGATCAAGAATAGCGGCATCGCAATTTGTATTTACCTTGATGCCCTTCTTCTTGAATACTGTTTCTAATTTTTTGGCTGCTTCCCGGTCTTCTCCGGGAATAAGCTGGGCCATTTTTTCGGCGATAGTTACCTTGGTTCCGAAACTGGAAAACAGCCCGGCAAATTCACAGCCGATGACCCCGCCTCCGATTATTAATAGCGAAGCGGGTATTTCTTTTAAAGAGATCATTTCATTGCTGGAAAGGAATTTTTCAGCGTCAAATTTAAACGGGGCAAGTTCGTAGGGTTTAGAACCGGTGGCAAGGAGGATATTCCTGGCCTGGATGTTTTTCTCTGAAACCCGGATCTCCTGGTTAGAAACGAGCCTGGCCTGGCCGGTCAGATAATCAATATCTTTGAGCATCTGCTGCATACCGCTGCGCAGCTGTTGAATGATCCTGTCTTTTCTCTCCTGCACTTTAAGAAAATCAACCGCGCTGCCGGAAACATTAATCCCGAAATCCGGGGCTTTCCTGGCCAGGTTAAATATTTTTGCCGATTGAATGAGGGATTTGGTAGGGATACATCCCAGATTGAGGCAGGTCCCGCCGAGGAGCGCTTGATCGATAAGGACAACCTTCAGGCCCAGCTGCCTGGCCTTTAAGGAAGCGTTAAAACCCGCCCAACCCGCGCCGATTATCGCTAAATCATACATAACTCGCTAAAAAGATAGCTGCTTTAATAAACTGCGGATAGAATCAGCTGAATGCGACAATTCCGTTTTCTCTTTATCGGTTAGATCCAACTCAATGATCTTTTCAATGCCTTCCCGGCCTATACGGCACGGTACGCCCAGGCAAATATCCTTAATGCCGTATTCGCCGTTTAGAGGGGCGCAGGCACCTAAAGTCTTCTTTTCGTCTTTGGCAATAGCTTTGACCATCTGGGCAACCGCTGCCGAAGGCGCAAAAAAAGCGCTTCCGCTGCCCAATAATGCGACGATCTCTGCTCCTCTGGCTACCGTTCTTTTAGTCAGCTCCTCCATTTTCTCGTCGCTTAAAAATTCTTCCAGGTTTACTCCTTTTATCCGGGTATGCCTGGCTAAAGGCAGCATTCCTTCACCATGAGCCCCTATCACCATAGTTTCTACGCTGCTGGCCGGTAATTTCAATTCCTGCGCGATAAGATTGGCAAACCTTGAGCTGTCCAGGCTGCTGCCCATACCCAAAACCTTATTCTTGTCAAAACCGGTTACTTTTAGCGCCAAATAAGTCATCAAATCCAGCGGGTTGGTAACTACTATTACTATGGCTTGGGAAGCTAATTTTTTTATATTTAAGCATACATCTTTTAAGATCCGGCTGTTTTTGGCCAGAAGTTCTTCGCGGGTCATTCCGGGTTTACGGGCCAGGCCTGCGGTAACCACTATAATATCGGAATCTATTATACTATTGATATCGTCGGAACCCCGGATATTGTAATCAATCCCTAATACTGCCTGGGCATCGGCTAAATCCAGGGCCTTGCCTTCGCTGAGCCCCTTGGCGATATCAACCAGAAAGATATCGCCTAAGCTATATTGCGCGATGCGCATAGCGCTTAAAGCGCCGACGTTTCCTGCACCGATAATACTTATTTTCATTTTAGTTTTTGGATAATTGCGTCAGCCATCTCCTGCGTTCCGACAGCCTGAGGGTCTTTAGGATCGGGCTTAAAATCGTAGGTAACATACCTGCCTTCGGCAATGACCGCCTTCACCGCGTTTTCCAGGGCCCGGGCAGCTTTTTCTTCTTGCAGATGCTCCAGCATAAGCACGCCCGATAATATCATCGCGGTAGGATTTACTTTATTTAACCCTTTATATTTTGGCGCTGAGCCGTGCACTGCTTCAAATACCGCCAGGCCGTCGCCGATATTGGCTCCCGGGGCTATTCCCAGTCCGCCGATCAAACCGGCGCATAGATCTGAGAGTATATCTCCGTAAAGGTTCGGCAGGACCAGGACATCATAAATATGCGGTTTTTGCACCAGCTGCATGCACATATTATCCACGATAGCTTCGTTAAAATTGATCTTTCCGGCGTAACTCTTGGCAACCTCCCGTCCGGTCCTCAGGAATAATCCGTCGGTAAATTTCATAATATTGGCCTTATGCACGATAGTGACATTCTTGCGGTTATTTTTTACGGCATATTCAAAAGCGAACCGGACTATCCTCTCGGAAGCGGTTTTGGAGATGGGCTTGATCGAGATACCCGAATCCGGGAGGATCTTTTTCTTACTGTACTTTTCAATCTCCTGGATAAGTTTTTTAGTTTCAGGCTTGCCCTCTTCAAACTCTATCCCCGCATAGAGGTCTTCGCTGTTTTCACGGATGATCACCAGGTTGATATCTTTATATAAGCTTTTTACTCCGGGATATGTTTTTGCCGGCCGCACGCAGGCATATAAACCTAAGGCCTGCCGGATAGCGACGTTAACCGAACGAAAACCCTCGCCTATCGGCGTGATGATCGGTCCTTTTAAGGCAACTTTGTTTTTTCTGATAGAATCCAGCGTGCTTTCGGGCAGGAGTTCTCCGGTTTTTTCCAGGGCCAGGGAACCGGCCAGGGCCTCTTCCCATTCTATTTTTACGCCGGTAGCTTCAATGCACCTTTTAGCGGCCAGGCTGACTTCTAGGCCGATGCCGTCCCCGGGGATCAAAGTTACTTTATGCGCCATTTTAAACTTTCAGCTCTCCGTATTTACGGTAATAATTTATGATGCCGCCTTCTTTAAGCAATCCCTGCATAAATTTAGGGAAGGGCTTTAAGGTAAGTTCAATATTTTTTGTGACATTCCTGGCCAGCCCTTTATCCAGGTCTATTTCTACTAAATCATCCTCGCCGATCTTATCCGTATCCGTTTCGATTAAAGCCAGCCCGATATTGAAAGCATTCCGGTAAAAAATACGGGCGAAGCTTTTGGCCAATACCGCCGTAATTCCGGCTTCTTTGATCACCAGGGGCGCCTGTTCGCGCGAAGAGCCCATGCCGAAATTCTTACCGGCAATGATCATGGATTTTCCCGGCTGTATCCTGGATGCAAACCCGGGATCAATATCCTCCATGATATGTTTAGCCAGTTCTTTCATGTCGGTAATGGCAAATTTATACCTTCCGGAAATAATAAAATCCGTATTAATATTATCGCCTAATTTTAAAGCCCGGCCGTTTAGTTTCATAGCTGCCTGAACTCATCCGCGTTTTTAGCTTTGGAGAGAGCGATATCCAGGGTGATCTCTCCTCTTTGAGTCAATTCCTTCAAACATTTATCCATCGTTTTCATGCCGTATTGCGAGCCGGTCTGCATAAGGGTAGGTATTTGTTCGATCTCCTGCTCGCGGATAAGGTTTCTTATCCCGGAAGTGCCGATCATTACTTCGGTAGCTAGTACTCTTC
>JBAZIT010000015.1:0-17221 GCA_041651675.1 Candidatus Omnitrophota bacterium
GAAATTCGTTTTCGCCGTAGAAAGCGCCCAAATTTTCCGCGAAAGAAAAAACCTGCGTCTCCAGGCCGTACCTGGCTAATTCCCGGGCAAAACCAAAACACCTTACCCTTGCCCCGGATAAATTATAACCCTCTCTGGTAATAAATACTATTCTCATCGGCTCATGCAATAATTAGATACACGGGTTTCAGATCAACGTATTTTATCAATCAATTTTTCCTTTAGGAAAAACTTATATATCTCTTCGGCGGTAATAGCTTCCCCCGCCTCCGTAAGATGTACGCTATCTACAAATAACTGTTTATAATTTATCCCTTTTGCTTTTTCTTTAAAAGCCCCTAAGGTATGGATAATTGCGGCATCGTCCAGACCTCCACTAAGCCCGACGGATTCACTTCTGATGCCGTTTTTTTCAGAATAACTAAGATATTCAATCTGAAAAACATATTTTATCCCGTGATCAGATGCAATTTTCTTGACTAGACTGAAATCAGAATTAACATCACCGTTTATTTTCTCCTCAAGCCTCAAGCGGCCAAGTATATGATCATATGCGGCATTGACCACATTAGCGCCCTTGCTTTTCTTATCCAATAAAATACAAACAACCCGGAATATCCTGGATTCATAAATAATACGCCACAGCAGTAATCTCAAATTATTTTTACCGATATTCGCGGGATTAAAATCATAGTTATCCGTCAAGGCAGTTCCGCCCCTCCACAGTACTATATCCGGTTTATACTCAATCAGATGGAATTGAAAAACCCTCTTAACTTGCCTGGAAGAGGCACCGGGAATACCCGCATTTAAAACCGATATCTTGACGTCCGTATATTTATTTTTCAGCAATTTTTCTAGTAAATACGGCCAGCTCTTGCAATAATCCACGGTAAAACCGAAAGTCGTGGAATCTCCTATGCACATAACCCTAATCTCGCCTCTAACTTTAACTTTGTGATAACGAACCCGACCTTTTTCCCCACGAAAGAATAATCCGTCTTTAGGCAGGTAATAACATATAAGATCAGCTTTATACTCGTCTCCCGTATGTTCTTCTGGAAAAAAAATTATACGTTTAATCCTCTCGCCATAGGGTTGACGTGTGTCTTGAGCTAAATATCTCTTTAATGCAAGATTTAAAGTCAACCTCAATAGCAGTTCTAAACAAACTACCGAAATTATTAAGATAACGAATACCTTTAACGCATAAACAAAATACGAAAAAAAACTTATTTTTATTCTAATCATGCTTTAGATATTCAACCAAATAATCGTAGATAGCCTCAGCGGTTAATCTATGCCCTAAAGCATTAAGATGCACAGGAGCTAAACCTTCCCCCGGGTTAAGGGCTAATACGCCAAGGTCTCCGATACGCGGGCAAAAATAATCCCTCAAGTCAATGTTGGTTATCTGGTTATCGCGTAATATTCTTTTAGCTAATACCAGGCCATCCGGCAAGCCCGGCAGTGGGTAATCTTCGCCTAAGGAAGGGAATAAGACAAAAATTAAATCCTGGTTGTTTTGCGCGCAATATTTTTTAAGTTGCTTTATCGCGTATTCACCCTGCTCCTGAAAGATACTGCAATAAGCCTGCGGAGTATACTGAACAGGGTCCCTGGCGGACAAAGAATCATAGATCCTGATCATTATAGATCGGTAGATCGAGCTCGCCGCGATCAGGCGTCTGTGGATCGCAACTGGTAAATGGAAAATATTAGGCATAGACAGGGATATCGTTTCGGCTGCTGTGATATTATTCACGGAAAAGTCCCTTTCGACTCTACTGAATTTATTCCGCAAATAACTGTTTTGAAAACCCCAGCGCAACGGTTGCTGCACAAAAGCCGGCGCAAAGTCATTAATACAAAAACCGACTAAAACCAAGTCCGGCTGGTACTTATACCATTTATTGACCAAAGAGATGTACTCCTGCATAGTATTATAACCGGGAACTGCCGTATTGATCACTTCATATTTTAATCTTCCTCCCTGCGTATTTAACTTTTTTTCTAAAATTGCGCTAAAGACCCTGTCTTTATCCAGCGCTGTTCCATAGGCAACCGAATCGCCCAAAATAATGATCCTGAAAGTATCTCGGGGCTTAGGGACCGCGTATTCATCGGCCCGAATACCCAAAGAGTTCGTCTCTACATAGCGGTCCTTAAACTTAAGATTAGCCTTCATTTCGTAAATCAATCCTGGGATAGCCGAATCCTGAAAAGCATCCGGCCTCCACCCCTGGAGGATAATCTTCGTAGAGTGGAACGGCAGTTTTTCATATCTGGCGTAGATCCTATCCGTAACAACTAAAATAAGCAGTATATAAAACAAATACGAAAGGGGTAAAAAAATAATTCTAAGTAATTCCCTGTTCTTGTTCATCACCAATGCGGAAAGAATTCAGTTTTCAATATAATTAATTTTATAGATATTATACCTTTGGAGCCCGCTGCTGCGGTCAAAAACAATCTGCGAGTCGACAAGTTCTAAGCGCCAGCTAAATAGTCTCACCGTATTTTCCCTCAGGTTAAGCTTAATTTTATTCTGGAGACAACTGTTAGAAGGCCAGACAAAATAATCGGGCTTAAAGGCCAATATAAGCTCTTTAGTCTTTTCTTCTGTATCTAATTTTGCTACGCAATCAATGGTAGATATCACTGAAAATACTTCCGGTGACAAACGGCTGCGTACAATAATATCTTGATCAGTAACATCCAGCTCATCCGCTGCTATCATAACCTTCTCTCCGGGCTTTACCTGCAGCTTGATTCTGGAAGCCAACTCCTCTATGCCTCGGGATACTTTAAAGTTGCGTAGGTAGTTATCAACTATTTCCTGAAATGCCGGTACGCATAAAAGAGTGCAAAAAAGCAGCAGGATAATAGAGTTAACCCGTAGGCGGCCAGCCAGGCTTTCAATAATGAAAACCGCGTAAGGAATAAGTAATATCCCCAGGAAAATAGTGCTGCGGTAATTAAACCACATCCTGCCGGAAAGCATACTCGCCGTATATAAACAATATAACAAAAAAAATAATAAGGCCAATTGGAGATGTTTCTTCTTATATGCCGCATAGAGTATCCCGGATAGGGCCAAGATTGTAACGGCAGGAGTAATGGCTTTGTTGATAGCCTTATACAGAGCGAATATGCTCCTGGTGAAATCAACCCTGTTGAGCATGGTAATTTCGATCTGCATGGTTCGAACGGGGGCTTTAAAGGTATAGAAGATATCGTTGAAAAAATGCTCGCAAAGATACAGCCATAAAGAAGGTAATATCAGCGAACATAAAAAAAAGATTAAAACATACTTCTTGCCGTTCTTATAAAGAAACAAAGGCAAAATAGGAATAAAAACCCAGGACTCAAAACGTAATAAGGAAGCAATATTAAATAAAATAAGCGCTGAAATAAGCGCAGGGATAGTCTTTTGCTCATTAAATTTGAATAAATAGTAGAGTGAACTCAGGAAAAAGAAATAGAACGCGGCGTCCGAAGTACTTAATACGCTTTGCAGGACGTGGAACGGATCTAAAATTAAAAAAATTACCGAAAATAAAGCTACCCTTTCGTTAAATAAAAGCTTAATGAGAAAATAAAAAGGAATAACCGAGAAGACCCCGAAAAACATGGTTAATGCCCGGGGGCTATTCAAGGGGTCAGGCCAAAAATGTAACGCCGCTGCCAGAAGATAGTTGTATAAAACCGAGGTATTCGGGTCAAAGCTGCTTTTTAAGGCAGGGTCCTCGACGATATCCAAGGCACTGACTACCTTCCCCATAGCAATTCCGTCAGAATTATCAGTGTTGATAAAAACGAACAGCCTTACTGTCAGGGAACAGATAATTAAAAGCAAAATAATAAAATTCTGCCTCCCGGAATCCGTTTTCAGGCTAAGGCCCTGCAGCATATCATCCCCTTTCCAAAAGCATATCTTTAAAAGTAACGGCACTGGACCATAAATTTGCAAAATTTACTCTTTTAAGGTTATTGTAAATTTGCGCCGGCCGAAAATAGAACTCCCGCAACGCCTTTTGCTGCAATTTTCTCAACAGCTCAGGGGTTAAATCCGGGGTCACCCAGATCGGCTCATTAGGAGTAAAAGAAATATAAGCGGAATAACGCAGCCAAACCGATGTATCTAATGCCCCGTTAGCGCGGATACCGGTATCGATCTGCCCCTTATTCCTTAATTCATAAAATATCGGCGAACCCGGATAGGGCACACAAATACTGAATTGAGCCATGTCCAGCGGAAGTTCCTTGGCAAATTTTATCGTACACAGGGAATCCGCATAGGTTTCTCCGGGAAGGCCTAAAATGAATAACCCGGAGACCTTGATCCTGGTATTTTTCTTGATCAGGTTGATTGCCGACTTTATTTTATCTATCTTTGTCCCCTTCTTTACGTTATCTAGTAAGCGCTGGGCCCCTGACTCTATTCCGAAAGCGATATCATGGCAACCGGCGCTTTCCATTTCCGCGATCAGCTCCCGATCGACAAAGTTTATATGCCCCTCGCACCCCCATTTAAAAAAGAGCTTCCTTTTCTTAATCTCGCGGCAAATATTCATGACCCGTTCTTTATTGGAGATAAAAAGCGGATCCATGAAAAAAATATACTCCGCTCGGTATTTATTGATCAATAACTCTATTTCATTAAGTACTTGGGCCAGGCTGTTGCAACGCTGGCCTTTCTTATTATGGACTACACAGAAAGAACATGAAAACAGGCATCCCCGGGAAGTAAGCATATGCTTAGCCACCCTGTTTTTATTTCCGATATAAGGCATATTGCTTAATGCTGAGATGTTATAAAGCTCTTGCTTAAGCGCATCCCGGTCTGGTAACGGCAACAGGCTTAGGTCTTCCACCACGGCTGGCCCGGCAGTAGTCACAAATTCATTGTTATACAAAAACGAGATGGAGGGGATATCTGATAAATTACGCCCCCCCTGCTTAATATTCTCCAGTATTTTTAAAAATACATACTCCCCTTCTCCGTGCACAACAATATCGCAGCAGTTGTTCCTCAGGTAGCTTTCGGCATAAACGCTGGCCTGGATATTACCGAAGACAACCGTTATCCCAGGATATTCGCTTTTTATCCATCTGCCCAGCTCATAAATCAACCCTCCATTAGATATAAAAGAGGTCAGCCCGACCACCTCCGGTCTCTCCCGGGCAATTATCTTCTTGATCTCCTCCAGATCTAACTTCTGGGCGGCAGCATCGAGAACATTGACCGCGTACCCGTATTTTTTGCATACCGCAGAAATATATAAGAGGCCTAAAGGCTCAAAACTAGGGACAAAATTTCTACCCTTGCCTAAAAATCTTTCCAAGTCTCCCGGAGGATTAATTAACAGGATCTTCATTTTTATAATTTACAGCAGCGGCTGCACTCAGGTAACAAGGCCCTGCCTAGAGATCTGCGCAGGGCAAAAATTTTACCATTATTGGTTATCTCTTCCGGGCCTTGCTTCTTAATATCCCCTAATTCATGATCAAGCAGAAATTGACAAGGCACAACTACGCCGTCCGGACGGATAAAAACAGAATGCCAGGCGAAAAAACATCTCCTTGCGGTGCGAAACTCTTCTGAATACCAGCTTTTTATTTCCCGGTTACTTAGGTCGGGCTTAACCATAACAAAACTCCCGTACTTCTTGCGGATCGCAGTTAACTTCTTAATCAATTTGTTGCTGAAGCCATCCGCTGCCTGATAAGCATCGGTCAACAGGGTGTGCGGATGAGCATAGGATATCTCTGCCGGGCTTGTAAAATTCAGGTGCTCAAATTTAACCGCCGACACGCCCAGGCTTTTACCGACCAAAGGGATTGCTTCCAAGGTATCCAAACCTTGCCGGGTTATTGTGCAGCTTAAAATAACCCTGCCCTTGCTGTTCTTTTTAGCGCAGGCTAAGCGCACAGCCTCCAGGGTCCTGGCGTAACTCCCTTTTACCGAAGTCAGGGCATCGTGAATATGCTGCGTGCCGTATATAGAAAAAATAAGCAGTTCAATGCCTAAGCCAGCCAGCCGGTTAATCTTATCTTCATCCAACAGGGTGCCGTTAGTATTGACTCCGCACTTAAAACCGTGTTGCTTAGCAATCTGCAGGATATCAAATATATCCTGCCTGGCAAAAGGCTCTCCTCCGCTGAAAAAAAGAGCAGGCTTGTTTTTTGTGCGTATACTAGTTATAAATTTTTCAAAATCACTTACGCTTATCCCGTTGTCGCCGGAATTTAAACTGCCGCTAAAACTGCATAGACTGCACTTAAGGTTACATTTTGAGGTAATCAGAAAATTCAAGCTCAACAAGCTGGCCTTAAGGCCAGACCGGGAAAAAAGATATAAAAAATAATCCTTAAAAGCGTCCCTTATATTTCCCGCTCCGAATAAATTCCGGTAAAACCAGAATTCCCTTATCCAGGATAGCATAGCTCCCTTACCTAACTTAAATAATGATCCAACCATAGCTGGAACATGAAAACAGTCCAGATCTTCTTACGGTTATCTGCCTGGTTATTCAGATGTTGGTTTAACATATTATTTATGTATTGATAATTGAAAATTCCGCCTCTTTTGATCTTCTCTTCCCCCAAAACCTCAAAAATAATATCTTTGAGCCCAGCTTTGATCCAGAAACCCAGCGGGATCCCAAAGCCTTTTTTACTTCTATTAATGATATCCGGCGGAAGAAAACTCTTGGCTGTCTGCTTAAAAATATACTTGGTTTTAAATCCTCTCAATCTTAAATCTGCCGGTAAACTGAAAATGAATTCCACCAGGCGGCGGTCTAAATACGGGAGGCGTACCTCTAATGAATTAAGCATGCTGGCCCGGTCAGTCTTGACCAGGATATCGTCCTGCAGATAGGTTTTGATATCCAGGTATTGCAGCTTATCCAGGTTGTCCCGGTCCTTAAATTCATCCAGATAGCTGCTCAATAATCCCTGCGCGGTATCCGGGCTAAAATAACGGGTTAAGCCGGAAAGGCATAACTCTTGTTTCTCTTGACGGCTAAAAGACCCCATCCAGAAAAGATGCCTGGATCCCAGGGGCAGGTCACCGGAAGAGATCAGCTTCTTCATCTTGAAATCAAGGCTGAAATTATTCAAAGAGACAGGCAAGCTGTTAACCAGCCTGTTGATCAGATTGCGCCGGATGCCGGCGGGTATCCAATTATAGTATCTAATTAACTTATGCGCCTGGTAAGTAGGATATCCGGCGAATATCTCATCACCCCCATCTCCGCTTAAAACCGCTTTGATTTCCTGGCCGGCGAATTTTGACAATAGATAGGTAGGAAAGAGCGAGGCGTCGGCCAGAGGCTCATCTAATAATGAACCGGCCCGGAGAACAGAATCCAACAGGTCCTGGCACTTAAACATATAGTGGCGATGCTCTGTTTCAAATAAACCGGATACCCTCTTAATGTACCTGGACTCATCAAAAGAATCTTCTGCAAAACCCATCGAAAAAGTCTTGATCTTAGCCGGGCAAAGCGTCCGGGCCAGGGCCAGCAACATACTGGAATCAATGCCTCCGCTTAAAAAAATACCTACCGGCACATCACTGACCAGATGCCTCTCCAGGGATTCCTTTAAAAGCCCGGCTAATTCATCCTGCGGCTGTTTTTTATCATAGCGGGCAGCAGGATCCAACTTCCAATATTCATTAATAGCCAAATTTTCATTAACATAGTCATAGGTCAAAAAACTGGCCGCCGGTAATTTTTTAATATTTTTGAAGATAGAGCGCGGGCCAGGCACATATTCAAAAGCCAGGTACTCATCCAGGGAAGCCAGGTCCATTTCCCGTTTAAAACCGGGAAATTTGAGTATGGCTTTAGCCTCCGAGGCGAAGATGAACTCTGAATTTACCTGCGCATAGTATAACGGTTTAATACCGAACCGGTCGCGGCCCAGGAATAAAACGCGTTTATTTTTATCCCAGATACAGAAAGCGAACATACCTTCCAGTTTTTCAATGCCGGCATAACCGTATTCCTCATAAAGATGCGCGATAACTTCAGTGTCGCTATGTGTATAGAAGGCATGCCCCTGCTCCAGGAGCCCTTGCCTTAAGTTGAGATAATTATAGATTTCTCCGTTAAATACTACCCAGACGGACTTGTCTTCATTATGCGCGGGCTGGTGCCCGCCGGCAATATCAATAATACTCAACCTGACCGCCCCTAAAGCGATATCTCCTTCCAAGATCTTGCCTGTATCGTCGGGCCCGCGGTAGCGGATAGACCCGAGCATCCCAGACAATATATCTGACCTTAGTTGAGGAGAATTTATTTTAGAGGAAGAAAATCCGGTTATCCCGCACATATTTTAAGAATTTAATTCTTATCCCTGATAATATAGGTTGGATTATTGGCGGATTTGTAATAAATACGGATAACTATTTCGGCTAATAACCCGATGAGTATTAACTGCATGCCTACCAGTATGCATAAAAAGGAGGCAAACAATAACGGGCTGACCCAGATGCCCTGGAATAATATTTTTCTGGCTATAACTATAAACCCGACCAACGTGCCCAAAAACAGAAAAAATACCCCTACCCCGCCAAAGAAGTAAATGGGCTTGGTAGCATAACCTTCGAAGAACCTTACGGTTATTAAATCCAGGCTTACTTTAAAGAGCCGTGACCAACCGTAATGGCTCCTGCCGGCAGGCCGGAAATTATGGCTGACTTCAACTTCGGCGATTGCAGCGCCGTTGATCGCGGCATATAAAGGAAGCAGGCGGTGCATCTCGCCGTATAACCTGATATTGAAAAACACTTCTTTTTTATAAGCTTTCAGGGCGCAGCCAAGGTCGTGGATCCTGGTCTTAAACAGAAATGAGATCAGGCTATTGGCAATGAAGGAAGGAAGCTTCTTATTCAAAAAAGAATCTTTTCTATGCCTGCGCCAGCCGCTTACCACATCGTAGCCCTCTTCTATCTTGGACAATAATCTGGGTATATCTGCGGGGTCATTCTGCATATCCGCGTCAATAAAGACCAGGATATCCCCTTTAGCGTTATCTATGCCTGCCTGAATAGCCAGGGTCTGCCCGAAATTCCGGCTTAAACTTATTATCTTTAACCGGCTATCCGCATCCGCCATTTTTTTTAAAACAGCGAAACTAGCGTCTTTACTGCAATCGTCTACGTAAACAATTTCGTATTCCTTATTCAGGCTGCTTAAAACCTCAATAAGCCGCGAATTAAGGGGCGTCAGGTTCTTCTCTTCATTAAAAACCGGCACAATAACCGATATCATCTTAACCTCCGCTAAAGATTTAAGGCTTTCTTATAGGCCTTTAAAATTTCTCCTGCCGCGTGCGGCCAATTATATTTATCTTCGGCGCGCCTCCTGCTGATCAAACCCATTCTCTGCCTTAATTTATCGTCTTTAAGCAGAGCAATGATCCCGTTGGCTAAAGCTATATGATTACCCGGTTCCACAAATAAACCTGCACCGCCGGCCATATTACGCATCTCACCTACCAGGGAGGTCACAATCGGCTTACCGGAGGCTAAATATTCGGCTACTTTCAAGGGGCTTTTACAGGCAGTTATCTCATTATCTTCAAAAGGAGCTACGCAGATATCGGCAGCCGCTATATATTCGGGAATAAACTCATAAGCTATCGAATCGGTAAGTATGATCCTCCCCTCTACGCCGCGCTGCCTGACCAGCTCTCTTAGCTGGGCCAGCATATAACCTTTACCAATGATCAAAAATTTGGCTTCGGGATAATGGTGCAGGACAATATTAGCAGCCTCGATCAGGATGTGCACATATTGGCCGCTGTGCAGCTGGCCGATATACATGATCAAAGGCTTGCCGTCCAGGCCGCATTCCTCCCTTATCCTCTTGCCGGAAATATGCGGGCCGAACTTTTCTATGTCCGCGCCTACGGGGACATAAAAAACACGGTTTCTTTCTACCCCCAGATCCAGGCAGATTTCTTCCAGCTTGCGGCTGGAGACTGAGACCGTATCCGCTAATCTTGGGATATGTGCCTCTAAAAGACGGATAAAGCAGCCGAAGATAAAGGAATGAATGGATTTTTTATTGGAATGCTGCCAGATCTTCTCCTCCCAATCATCCCAATCATAATGTACGGGTTTATTTAAATACCAGCTGCAGAGCAGCGCCGGGATCGCTATATAGTGAAAATATTTCTGAAAATGGATCACCTCTGCCCACTGGGCAGCCTTCTTGACTTTTAAGAGATTGCCCAGCAGGTTGTTGATCCCGGCCCTCCTGCTTAAGGCGATTACTTCTATGCCCCGCAAATCAATACGCCTCTTCTCGCCCTGGGCGCCTAAGGGGCAGTAAGCTAATTTAACCTCATGCCCCTTATCTCGGAACTCCTGGGCCAGGCTTACGATCCTGACTGTCCAGGGCTCGGCATAAGAAAATATATCATGCGGATGAAGCATTAATATTTTCAACTCTATCCTCCGGGAAATAAGGCCCAGCCGCGCAGCCCTTTCAATATCATATGATAGAATTCGATTACAATAGAAACCAGAGTAATAATTAAAACTGCGATCTGACTTTTTAAATTTCTTCTCATTGCTTAACCTGCGGGTTTAACACCGGCTTGTTCACAATCGCCTGGCTGAGTTTTAAACCACTGACTATTTCTACCATTTTGGCTACTCTTCTGTTCCGGGCCTCGCGGTCCAGGCCGTTAGCATCGGTAAACAACATCGGATCGGTGTTCTCATCCCAGGTAACTCCGTATTTCTCTTTATACACTCCCACATCCGCGGCCGGAAACAAGGTAAATCCGGAAATATTGGTTACCTCGTTAATATGGTCCTTATTTTCGAGCACAAAATCAACTGTCTGGTTAAAATCTTCTTCGGTCTCTCCTGGAAAGCCTACGATGATATTAATACTGGTGCAGATCCCGGATTGATGGGAATGACGGAGCACCTCCGCAGCTTCCCGGCTGGTAAAAGCTTTGCCCATTTTTCCAAGTATCCTGTCTGAACCGCTCTCTACGCCATAGATAAGAGTATGGCAGCCGGCCTGCTTTAACTTAGTAAAGAGCGAAGGCGGCATATCTTTCCTGATAATGGCATAGCTCACCCAGTTAAATTTTAACCCGGATGCGATAATCAAATCTGAAATCCCGGAAAGCTGTTCCAGGGAGCCGTTACAGATAAGGTCAATAAATTCAAAAGCTTTGGTATTATTCTTGAGCATATGATAACTGATCTCTTCCATAATATGCGCGGGCGACCTGTACCTGTACCTGGGCCACATGATATGGTCTATACAATAAGTGCACCTGCGGATACATCCCCGGCTTAATAATAAAGGCAGCGGTTTATAGTCGAAATCCTGGCTGTACTCACCCAGCCGAAAACCCGAGAAATCCGGAAAAGGGACCTGATCCAGGTCCCGGATACCTTCTGAAGGAACAGGCTGGACTTTGCCCAGGTCCTTGGCCAGAAGTATTCCCGGAGAAGTGGAAATCGCGGAGTTGCTATAGTAAGACCTCAAGATATTCAGAAGCGTGGCCTCTCCTTCACCGATAACATAGATATCGGCAAAACTGGGCATAACTAATTCCCGGGGATGCTTGAAATAAGTTCCCGGGCCGCCGAAGATTATTAATCTTCGAGGGTCTTTGCGTTTGATCCGTTCGGCTATTTTATTAGCTACATATATACTGATCAGATTGACTGAAAATCCGATTACCCTGGTTTTGGTTGCCAAAACTCCTTTGACGAACTCATCGATCTCCCTGGAGAAATGCTTAAGGATATTTTCGGCGATCTGTTCCTGGAAAAATGAATTGACGCAGTCTACCCTCCAGAAACGTTTTAGATCCTGGGGGGAGTTATTGAACAGTTTCAAGCTCAGATCATAAACCTCGGCCTGAAGACCTTGCTGTCTTAAGAAGCTGGACAAATAGGCAACCCCGATATGCGGCATTTTGGTGAAAAACGGCACCGTGACAATCAGGAGGATATCGGCGTCTTTAATAACTTCAGGTTTTAAGTTATTCTGCATATTTAAACCCGGTTAAATACTTCCAGCCTGGCCAGCAGCTTAAGGACAAGCTTATCGTAGATAGTAAGCGACTCAATCTTTTTATGCATTTCTATATTCCTGGCTATATTATCACAGCTTTTATAGCAACCGATCCTGGATTCAGGATCATTGCCGATCAGCTTAAAAAAAGGATCATTCTTATCCATGCTCCGCGTCTTATTCCTGAAATAGGCCTGCTTATGGGAATTCCAGATATCTTTAAAAGATTCCTGGTGTAGATTGCCTATCGGAAAACGGTGGGACTTAAGGCAGGAATTTATGTCGCCGTTAGGCATGACCCGGGCAAAAAGCCATCCTACATAACAAGGAAGGCTGTCAATAAACCGGCTGTCGTATTCGGCTTGCCGGGCAGCGCAATTAGAGACCCGGCGTAAAAAATGTTCGCGGTTAATTATCTTTCTCCCGTCCTGCTTGACCCGGCTGAATTGCTCCAGGATTTCCTCTCTCTGCTCGTCGGAAAGCAAAAGCTTATCCGTGGCCCCGGGAATAGTATCGGCAACGGTAAACTCCACGAAATCAGATCTAGTCTGCTCCGCAAAATCCAGGATCGGTTTTATCTGGTCATAATTAAGGCTGCAGATAACGTTATAAACTTTCACCCGGGGATAGATGTCCTTACGGGAATTAAGCTCGGTAAGCCGCTCGCGCAGCTTATAGAAATCTTCCTCGCTCCTGTTCGGGTGCATTAATTTATAAACCTTGGCCGTCCCTGACCAGGCGCTTACCGTCAAGTTATCCAGGCCAAGATCGATCAACCTTCCGATGATCTCCTCATCAACCAGGGTAAAATTGGTATTCACCGTGCAGGATATATCTTTCTTCTTGGCGTAGGCAATTATTTCCAGGATATCCGGATGCATGAACGGTTCGCCTCCCCCGGAAAAAAATATTTCTTTTAATCCCAGATCGCGGGCTTCGGCAATGACTCCCTTAACCAGGTCCTTGGATAGAACATGCTTGGGCTTAGCCAGCCTCTCCCGGCTTAATAGCGGCGAATTGCACCAACAGGCAATACAATTATTATTACAGTGGTCGGTCAGGTCGATCTGAAGCATATCCGGCCCCTTGAAAGCCCGGCTGCCGTTTAAAATTCCTAATATGTTCAAATAATCCCCTTTGAGCTTATCCAGCAGGTAATTTATTTTTTTTCTTTTTAAATACTGGAAGGTTTTATGGAAACTAAAACCCCAGCCTCCCTGTTTACGGTAGGCGAAAAATTTATGCTGCAATCTATTGAAATTGTTCCGGTTAATATCAGCCTTAGCCCATATCTTATAGGCCCTGCGCCGGGAGAACTCCAGTGCCTCCTGGGATAGGTGTTCCAATCGGATCACGCTTTTAAAATTTCCGTCATACTCGTTCCAATTTTTGTTGACGATCAAGCCCTGGCTGTCCAATTCATTATAATACCGGGTCCCCGGAAAAGGCGTAGTAATGGAAAATTGGACCGAATAGGGCTTTAGCTTAAGGGCAAACTTGATGGTCTGGTCTATGCTCTGCCTGGTCTCTCCGGGCAGGCCAAAGGTAAAGGTCAGGTGCGTTTTAATACCCAGGTCGTTAGTCAATAAGATCATCTTCTCGGCTTTTTGCAGGTCCATATTTTTCCCGCACTTATCCAGCAGCTCCTGGGAAGAAGATTCCACACCGTATTTTATCGCAGCTAACCCGGCTTCCTTCATCCGGGTAAGCACCTCTTCATCCATCAGGTCAGGCCTGGCCATAATTGCCCAGGGTATTCTATCCAAGCCCCGGTCTATCAGGAGCCGGCAAAATTCCAGCATGCGCTCCTTGCCGATATTAAAAGTATCGTCGTCAAAATAAACGGATTTAAAACCCATTTCTTTGACTAAATATTCCATTTCGTCTACGACATCGCCAAGCTGCCTGGTCCGGTATTGGTTACCGTAATACATTACCTGCGGCCAAAGGCAGAAACTGCAGCCAAAAGGGCAGCCCCGGGATGCGGCCATCTGGGCCGAAGGCAAGGGTATTGCCCCGGGGGTATCACAATACTTTTCCATCGGCAGCTGCTCTCTTAACGGCCAGGGCAGGCTGTTTAAATCTATTAGCGGCCCGCAGGGATTTATTTTAATCTCCCGGGCCTGGCGGTAGATCAAGCCCCTGACTTGTTGAAGCTCTATCTTCCCGGCAATGGCTCTGGCCAGGTCAAGCAAAGGATATTCATATTCGCCGATCAGGACATAATCGATGAATTCATGGTTTTGGAGAAAAAGCGGTTCCTGCAGGTTGAACACCGGTCCGCACAGGCAGATCTTAAAATCTTTGTTACCGATCCTCCTGAGCAGTTCCAGGTCGTGGTTTAACGAAGGGATAGAGGTCTCCACCACTAACAGCCCAGGCGAGATCATGTTGATCCGCCTGAAGAGTTCTTCTTCGCCTATCTTATCCGCCAGCGCATCTATCAGGTAAGCCGTAAAGTTATTCTTCTTTAATAAACTGGCGGCATAAGCCAGGAAAAAGGGGAAAGGCAGATAGCTCCCTTCTTCAGTTTCGTCTTTAATATGCGGCCAGCGCGATCCTGCCCTTACCCCCCATCTTCCATCTTTTTTCCAGGGAAGATTAACCAATAAAACTTTAGGCTCAGGGTTATTGAGCTTATCCGCCAGCTGCCCTGCCTGTTTTTGCAAAGCCGGACCATTGCCGCCTAAAATTATCCGGCCTTGAAAAACCTGGTAATTACCCCTGGGATACTCCCCGGGCTCAAGTATCCTGAAACCAATACAGCGGGAATACGCCTTTCTAGAAGTATTCTGTATAAAAGGCCGGGTGTTTCCAGCAATACCCTCCAGGGTAAAATCAGGCAGAGTGCTGCCGCCGCCCCCTGCTCCCACTAAAGAAGAAGGCTGGTCCAGAAAATACAGGTTCTGCCAGGAACCTGTAAATTGCGGAAAATCCATAAACTTGTTCTCAGTGAACCAGGACTTATAGTGGGGGTTAAGCAGGCAAACCAGGCGTAATTCATCGATCACCAGGAATTCTTCAGCCCGAATATAAGCCTGCCAATCTATCCGGCGCTGGTCAACTATTTTTAAATCCCAGAAAAGCGCCAGGGGTAATTCCTGGAAAATTATCTTAACTTTAATGTAATCTTCGCTCTGGCTTAAGACCTGCCACTCTGCCCTGGAAGAGTCTGTCCAGCCGCTTACGGTATTAATAGCTATATTCAAACCCACTCCGGTGGTAAGAGGTTCGTTATTATATGAAATATTTAGTCCTTGCCGGGAGCAAGCCAGCCTGATCATCTTTTTTTCGGCTAACGGCAGGGCCTTGGCTAAACCCCGGTTCCCGGCAACCAGGAACCTTAAATATTTAATCCCCCGCCAAAAGCTATAGAGCAGGCCGCCGGCCTCAAGATGCTGCCTGAACTTCTGGTAATTACGCCTAAGACTATCCAATCTTGATCACTCCTTCAAAATAGCGGTATTTTTTAACTCCCAGGGCCGCCGGGTTACTTTTCTGGAATTGCAGCAATCTGGCCCGGTATAAGCTGTCAGTATTTTCTACGACTGCGCGCAGGCCTGAACCTTTAAGATTATTCCTGAAACTTACCTTCGGAAGATTCAAGGCCCTGGCCGTAATTTCGCTGCTTTTACCGTACCAGAACCTGAAAGGCAGGATATCATATTCAGCGGTATATTCATCAATAAATTTCCCCTTATTTGCCTCAGGTATAAGCCAGGAATCATACGCGCCGGATAACATAAGATTCGCCTGTTCTATTTCTAAGAAAACTTCTTCGTAAGCCTCCAGGTCAACTTTCCAGTATATTGAATTTTCGCCTTTTAACTCTAAATGCCAAGACTGCAGGATCGGCACACTCGGCCAGCTTCCAACGGCAATTATGCTCTTCAGGTCGCTCTTGCTGATATCCCAAACCGCCTGGGAGGAATCATACCATACGCTAGCGCAGCGCACTGAGGTATATGCGCCCAGGTCCTGGGTTAGTTCTTTTCCTTTATATAGTATAGCGGTCCGGCCGCGGTCAAAAACCAGTTTCAAATCCTGTTTATTTAATATAATCCTGTTTTTTAACGACACTCCTAATCCTATTTTTTCCCCTAAAGCTATACCCCCTTCAAAAAAAATACTTTCGCCGGCTGGCAGGGCCTGCTTATTCCTGGGGACTATCGTAGAAAAACTTAAAACCAGGTATTCATCTTGAAGTTCTAACCTTTTAAAAATATTCAGCAGGCTCTTCTCGGCCTGGCTAGAAACGAAAAAGCTCAAGTTAGAAATACTGTTTTTATCCAGCGGCTCCAGGATCAAACCGGAAACTTTACTGTTCTTCAGCCTGACCGGAGCCAGGCCATGAATGTAATTTTTAATAGAAAAATTCCCTTCTTCATAAGCGGTTTTCCAGCTTTTATATTCGCCGCTAAGCTCCAGGCGCAGATCCCGGTAAATTACGGAGCATTCCTGTTCGGATTTTACCAGTACCCTGACCTCCAGCAAATCATTTTTTTTCAACTCCAATTCCCACTTAAAACTGAAATTGACGAACCTATTATGGGAAATACGCAGTTCCATTTTCCCGGAAGAAATTTTATTTATCTCCCATTGAGTATCGTTATCGAAGGAATTAAACCAGGTCTGGTCGCCAGCAAAGAAAACCGTTGCATAAAGCCCCCGGCCGCGGGTAATCTCTTTATCCTGGTAAAAAACCCTTATCCTCTTATTTTTGAGGTCCGCAAAAACCCTGGCCCGGGCCGAATAAACAGTGCGGCTGGAAAGAAATTTTTCCATTTCCGAACGCTGGTAAAGTTCTACCTGGCAGCCATCCTCAAGCAGATTGAGCTGGGCTTTAAAATGGTATTCCCGGGCAGGGCTGGAGAAACGTTCGCCGGATAAGCTTAACTGCAGTGTCCGGCAACTCATCTCAAAGTCACTATTCTGGATTATGCAATTTAAACCTGCGTTATTGGCAAAAGTGAGCGCCGGCAAAGACGCTGTTCTCTTCAAGCCAAAGAGCCGGGCTTGCGGGTTATCCAGGGGTAAATCCTGCCACTGCTTGAATTCAGCGGGAAAATCACCTTCCTGGTAACCGCAGAAGAATTTTTGATATTCTTTATTGACGAATAAACCGAATTTTATGGCTTCCAGGATACATCCTG
>JBAZIT010000016.1:0-16385 GCA_041651675.1 Candidatus Omnitrophota bacterium
AATACAGCCTTTGGCACATTCCCGAAATGATCTGGCGGTTAAAATAGCGGCAGTAGGGAGCGGACCGGCAGGATTGACCTGCAGTGCTGACCTGGCTAAACGCGGATTTAACGTTACTTTGTTCGAATCCCTGCATACGGCAGGAGGAGTTTTGGTTTACGGCATCCCGGAATTCCGGCTTCCTAAAAAAATAGTGCAGGATGAAGTTAATTATATCCGCAGCCTGGGCGTAGAGCTCAAAGTTGATACGCTTATCGGAAATACCTTTACCCTGGAAGAACTGTTTAAAAGCGGATTTAAAGCGGCTTTTATTGCGGTAGGCGCGGGCTTGCCGCAGTTCTTAGGTATTGAGGGAGAAAGTTTACCCGGTGTATATTCGGCGAATGAATTCCTGACCCGGGTAAACCTGATGAAGGCTTATAAATTCCCCGAATACGCTACTCCCATAAATATAGGTAAGAAAGTCGCGGTGATCGGCGGAGGGAATGTCGCCCTGGACTCTGCGAGGGTAAGTTTAAGGCTGGGAAGCCAGGCTGCCCTGATCTACCGCCGCTCAGAAAATGAAATGCCCGGCCGCCTGGAAGAGATCAAAAACGCCAAAGAAGAAGGGGTATCCTTGAATATCTTAACCCAGCCCATCCGGATAATCGCTAATCCCGAGGGCTCGGTCGGCGCCTTAGAGTGCATTAAAATGCAACTGGGAGAGCCGGATGCATCCGGGAGAAGAAGGCCTGTTCCTATAGAAAATTCCAACTTTATCCTGGAAGCAGACACAGTGATCATTGCTATCGGGCAGAATCCCAATCCGCTGCTGCCCAGAATAACTCAGGGGCTCAAAACTAATAAAAATGGAACGATCATCGTTGACGAAAACCAGATGACCTCTATCCCGGGCGTATTCGCCGGAGGAGATATAACCACCGGCGCGGACACAGTGATCTCCGCGATGGGAGCAGGCAAGAAAGCCGCGCTGGCAATCGAAAAATATATAAAGGAGCAGTATGGACAAGATAACGGTTAAAGAGATCCTATCTTTAAAAGGCAAACGTAAAATAACTATGCTCACTGCTTATGACTATCCGATAGCCAGCCTGGTGGATAAAGCCGGACTGGACATCATCCTGGTCGGCGATTCCCTGGCCAATGTGGTTTTGGGCCTGGATTCCACGACTAAAGTCGGTATGACTGAAATGCTGCATCACTCCCAAGCCGTAACCCGCGCAGTAAAATACGCTTTGGTAGTCGGAGATATGCCCTACGAATCCTACCAGGTAAACCCCGAGGAGTCGGTAAAAAATGCGCGCAGGTTTATCTCGGAGGCCGGCTGTGATGCCGTAAAATTAGAATGGTTCGAAAAATGCCCGGAGGTAACCAGAGAGATCCTTAAGGCTGGAATACCGGTAATGGGGCATATCGGCCTGACACCCCAGACCGCGGATAAATTAGGAGGCTTTAAGGTTCAGGGTAAAGACGCTGACGCAGCGCGCAGGCTTATTGAACAGGCCAGAGAATTAGAAAGCCTGGGATGTTTTGCCATTGTCCTGGAGTGCGTCCCGGACAGGATCGCCGGCCTGATCACCCAAAAATTACGCATACCTACAATAGGCATTGGCGCAGGCCCGGAGTGCGACGGACAGGTATTGGTGATCAATGATATGCTCGGGCTTTTTGAACGCTACACGCCTAAATTCGTTAAAAAATATGTAAATCTTTCTGCGCTCATCCTGAAGGCAGTGGAAGAATTCAAGGGAGAAGTGCTCCAATCAAAGTTTCCCGGGCCTGAACACACTTTTACCATTAAGGAAGATGAGCTAAAAAGGATATGAAGAAAGCGCTGGTCAAATTTTTTCTTTACGTTATTATTTCTACTTTAGCTATAGCGTTCGTAGCTAAATTCGCTTTCCCGCAGGTCCTGCGCGCATATATCCAGACCGGTATCGGCAGTTGTTCAAGCATACCGATCCTGTGTATGGCGCCGGAAAACGCGCCGGAAATCCCTGTGAAAAATGATGCCTATGCCCAGACTCTCACCCCGCTGGAATTTCCCAAGACCAGGATCAGCGTTCCCAAAGGCTTTAAGGTAGTGGAGGAGCTGGTAAAAAAACCTTACTACAAGAAGAAAAGGCAGCGCAGCGCCGAGGCAGTGATCTATGTATTATACGAACCTCCGGGTTTTTTTGTCAAACTCTTCCCGCAGGTAAAGAGAGCCGGGGTAAAGGACAACTATGCATTTATGCGTAACCTTATGTTTGCCCAGGAAAACAAAATTGATGACCTAAATGACGCCTTTTTTATTATCCTCAAAAGCATTTTCACCCCTGACCTGGGGGACCAGCGCCTGGCCAGGATGATCCAGTTCCAGGCGGAAGACAGGCATTACTTTATCAATTATAACCTTTCCGGGAAGATTAACTTTTTTGACTGCAGCATCATCACTAAGGCCGGGCATTTTTTTAAAATCTATATAAAAGATACAGGTAAGATGCTGGACCTGGATAAAGTTTTCACCATTGCTTCCGGGGTAATTCCGGTTTAAGTAAAGTGCTTGATTTTTATTTGAAACTATGCTAAAAATAAAGGACTTATGAGCGAAAACCTGATGGAAAAGATAGTTTCACTGTGCAAGCGCCGGGGCTTTATCTTCCAGTCGTCGGATATCTACGGGGGCCTGAGCAATACCTGGGATTACGGGCCTTACGGAGTGGAGTTAAAGAACAACCTAAAAAAAGCCTGGTGGAAGGCGAATATCTACGAGCGCGATGATACTATGGGAATGGACGCGGCCATCCTGATGCACCCGAAAGTCTGGGAGGCCAGCGGGCATGTGCAAAACTTTTTTGACTTGAAGAGCGACTGCAAAAGCTGCAAGAAACGTTTTAAAAGCGCGGACTTAAAAGATAAACATAAATGCCCGGAGTGCGGCGGCGTCCTTACCGAAGAACGGCCCTTTAACCTTATGTTTAAGACCTACCAGGGGCCGGTAGAAGAGACCGGCAGTGAAATATATATGCGGCCGGAGACAGCCCAGGGAATGTTTGTAAATTTCCTGAATATCCTGGATGCCCGGCATCCTAAACTTCCCTTTGGCCTGGCCCAGATCGGAAAATCATTCCGCAACGAGATCACTCCGGGAAATTTTACTTTCCGCACGCGGGAATTTGAACAGATGGAGATCGAATATTTTGTCCGGCCCCAGGAGGCGGATAAATATTACCGTTCCTGGGTTGAGGACAGGTTTAACTGGTATACGAGATTAGGGATGAAAAAAGAAAACCTGAAAAAGCGCGAACACGCCAGGGATGAATTAGCGCATTACGCGGCTTCCTGCACGGATATAGAATATAATTTTCCGTTCGGGTGGAGTGAGCTGGAAGGTATAGCCAACCGCACGGATTTTGATTTAAAACAGCACTCCCGGTCCAGCGGAAAGGAACTGCAATATTTTGACGACGCGCTCAAAGAAAGGTTTTACCCATACATAATCGAGCCTTCAGGAGGAGTAGACCGGGCAGTATTGGCTTTCTTAATTGACGCTTACAATGAAGAAAAGGTCAGGGAAGATACGCGCGTAGTTTTAAAGCTCCATAAAGACCTGGCTCCCACTAAAGTGGCAGTGCTGCCGCTTTTAAGAAACCGGCCGGAGATCGTCGAACTCGCCAAAAAAATCGCTCAGGAACTTAAAAAAACTATTGTTACGGTCTACGATGATACCGGAGCGATCGGCAAGCTCTACCGAAGGCAGGATGAAGTAGGCACGCTTTATTGTGTTACGGTTGACGTGCAGAGCCTGGAGGACAAACAGGTGACTGTGCGCGAACGCGACACAATGTTACAGGAGAGAATTGCACTAGACAAACTAAAAGAGTATTTGTCCAATAAACTTATTAGCTAAAGAGCTATGGTTTGGCTTTCAATAGCTAAACCCAGTTAAAGAAAGGCAGGGTTTTAAAGGAAATGAGTATCAAAAAGTATGTTTACAGCTTCGGCGGCGGCAAAGCAGACGGTAATGAAAGCATGAAAAATCTTTTAGGCGGCAAAGGCGCGAATTTAGCGGAAATGGCCGGCCATAAAAATTTAAAGCTTCCTGTTCCTCCGGGATTTACCCTGACTACGGAAGTGTGCACCTATTATTACGGGCATAAAAAATCTTATCCTAAAGAACTAAAAGGACAGGTGGAAAAGGCCCTCTCCAGCGTCGAGAAACTGATGGGCAGAAAGTTCGGCGACCCGGCGAACCCGCTTTTAATCTCAGTCCGCTCCGGCGCGCGTAAATCCATGCCTGGCATGATGGAGACAGTCCTGAACGTAGGCCTGACCGAAAAAACAATTCCCGGCTTAATCAAGCAGGCAGGCGGCAATGAGCGCTTTGTTTATGACGCCTACCGCAGGCTGATCACCATGTACTCCGATGTAGTTATGGAAAAAGCTGCCGGCATAGAACCCAAAGACGACCTGGGTATCCGTAAACAGCTTGAGCGGATCATGGACGAAGTAAAACAAAAAAGAGGTTCTAAGGCCGACACGGACCTGACCTTGTCTGACCTGAAAGATATTTGCGCCAGATATAAAATAAAAATCAAAGAAGTTTTGGGCAAGGAATTCCCGGACGAGCCAATGCAGCAGCTATGGGGCGGGATCAGCGCGGTATTTTCTTCCTGGAACGGAAAGCGCGCCATAAGCTACCGCCGCATTGAAGGGATCCCGGATGAATGGGGAACAGCGGTAAATGTGCAAACCATGGTTTTCGGGAATATGGGTAATGACTCCGCAACCGGCGTAGCCTTCACCCGTAACCCCGGCAATGGCGATGCGCATTTTTACGGCGAATATTTGATCAACGCCCAGGGCGAAGATGTGGTTGCCGGTATCCGGACCCCGGCGCCGATCAATACTTTTTCCCAATCCGCGCACAATAAAGACCTGCTCACCCTGGAAAAAGGCATGCCTAAAATTTACCAGGAGCTTTTCGCGATCCAGAAACGCCTGGAAAAGCATTACCGCGATATGCAGGATATTGAATTTACTATTGAAAAGGGAAGGCTTTTTATGCTGCAGTGCCGCGTGGGAAAACGCAATGGCCCGGCAGCAGTGCGTATGGCTATGGATATGATCAAAGAAAAATTGATTAAAAAAGAAGAAGCGGTCATGCGCGTTACGCCATCCCAATTGGATGAACTGCTCCACCCGATCATTGACCCTAAAGTAGAATTGACCAGCAAGCCCTGGGTCAAAGGCTTGCCTGCGGGACCCGGAGGCGCGTGCGGCCAGATCGTTTTTACGGCTGCCGACGCTGTAGAATGGAAGAAACAGGGGAAAAAAGTAATCCTGCTGCGCGAAGAGACCAATCCCGAGGATGTTGAAGGTATGCGCGCAGCTGAAGCGATCCTTACTGCCCGCGGAGGGATGACCAGCCACGCCGCCTTAGTTGCCCGCGGCTGGGGTAAATGCTGTATCGTAGGCGCCAGCGACCTGCATGTCAATTTAGCGGATAAAACAATACACGCAGGCGGAAAGACCTTAAAAGAAGGCGACTGGATAACTCTTAACGGGACCAAAGGCACGGTCTATGAAGGAAAGCTTCCGATGATGGACGCCTCCGAAGAAAATACGATGCTGATGAATTTCCTGAAGGTCTGCGGCAGTATTAAAAAACTGGGTATCCGCACCAACGCCGAAACCCCGGAAGATGCCGCCAAAGCGCGCCAATTTGGAGCCGAAGGCATCGGGTTATTCAGGACCGAACATATGTTCTACGGAAAAGGAGCGGATGAACCGCTATTTATCCTGCGTAAGATGATCATCTCCAAGACTCCGGATGAAAGAAAAAAAGCCACGGAAGAATTATTTCCGTATGTCAAAAAAGATATCAAGGGGACCTTAGCGGCAATGGACGGCTATCCGGTAGTCATCCGCCTGCTTGACCCGCCCCTGCATGAATTTGTCCCGCGCGAACAGGCAAAATTAGAAGAGCTGGCCCGGGAATTGAATATCAGCATGGAAGAACTTTCCCGGCGCGCCGAAAATCTGCATGAATCTAATCCCATGATGGGCCATCGCGGCGTACGTTTAGGCGTAACCTATCCTGAGATAAGTGCCATGCAAATCCGGGCTATCTTTGAATCCGCAGCCGAATTGATCCAGGAAGGTAAAAAACCTTACCCGGAGATCATGATCCCGGTGGTCTGCGACGAAAAAGAGCTGGATGACCAGCTGTTAATAGCCAAGGCGGTTTACGGAGAGACTTTGAAAAAATATAATCTTAAAACAATCAAACATATGTTTGGAACGATGATCGAGATCCCGCGCGCAGCATTAATGGCCGATAAGATCGCCACTGTGGCGCAGTTCTTTTCATTCGGAACCAATGATCTTACCCAGATGGGTTTTGGATTCTCCCGCGACGATATAGGGGCTTTTGTCCCGGAGTATATCAAAAAAGGCATACTGCCGGAAGATCCTTTCCAGAGCATTGACCAGGAAGGCATCGGCCAGCTGATCAAGATCGCCATTGAAAAAGGAAGAAAAACCCGTAAAGACCTGGAAGTCGGTATTTGCGGAGAGCATGGCGGCGAACCAAAATCAGTGGAGTTTTGCCACCGGGTAGGAATGGATTATGTCAGCTGTTCGCCCTTTCGCGTTCCGATCGCCAAATTAGCGGCAGCCCAGGCAGTATTGAGAGATAAGAAGAAATAGTAAGGACACAATATGGAAGCCTTGAAAACATACCTTAAAGAGATCCGCAATATTCCTTTGCTGACTGCCAGCGAAGAGATCTCTTTAAGCCGAAGAATCAAAAAAGGTGATGAGCAGGCGCGCAAAGCAATGATCCAGGCCAACCTGCGCCTGGTGATCAACATTGCCAAAAGATATATGCGCCTGGGGACGCCCTTTCTGGACCTGATCGAGGAGGGAAACCTGGGGTTGATGAAAGCGGTAGACAGGTTCAATCCCAATAAGGGATTCCGTTTTTCAACCTATGCTGCCTGGTGGATCAAGCAGGCGATCACGCGCTCGATATCCGAACAAGGCAAGATGATCCGCGTGCCGGTGTATATGAACGATATCATCGCCAAATGGCGCAAGACCAAAGAACGGATGAGCCAAAGGTTAAAACGCCTGCCCACCGACGAGGAAATAGCTAAAAAGTTAAAGATCCCCAAGGAAAAGATATCCCAGATAAACTTCTGGATGGCCACTTCCACCTCATCGCTGGAAGCGCCGATCGGCGAAGACAGCGAAGGCAAGGTTTCGGACCTGATCGAGGACCAAACCTCAATACAGCCGGACAGTAAAATTGAACACCTTCTGGACAAGGAAAGGGTAGCCAACCTCCTGGAGATCATGACTGACCGGGAGAGGGAGATCCTGGATATGCGTTTTGGCCTGGCCGATAAAAAAACACACACCTTAGCCGAAGTAGCCAGGAAATTAGGAGTTTCCAGGGAAAGGATCCGCCAGATAGAAGAGCTGGCCTTAAAGAAAATACGAAAATTTGTCGAAGGAACAAACGAGGAGCTATGAGCAAAAAAAACGATTCGGGCCTGGAAAAAGCTATCCGCAACATCGTGGATTTCCCCAAGGCAGGGATCATTTTCCGCGATATCACTTCCCTGATCCAGGACAAGGCTGCTTTTAAAAAAACGGTAAACCTCTTAGCGGAAAAATACAAAAATAAAAAAATCGATAAAGTAGTAGGAGTGGAAGCCCGGGGCTTTATCTTTGGCGCTGCCCTGGCCCATAAGATCGGCGCGGGTTTTGTTCCGGTGCGTAAAAAAGGCAAGCTCCCCTGTAAAACTATCTCGGCCACTTATGAACTGGAGTACGGCACAGACACCCTGGAGATCCATGAGGACGCGATCAAACCGGGAGAGAAGATCCTGATCATTGACGACCTTTTGGCTACCGGCGGCACAGTTCAAGCGGTGACCGGCCTGGTCAATAAGCTAAAAGGCAAGATCCAAGGCATCGGTTTTGTCATTGAGCTGGTTGACCTTAAAGGTAAAGAAAAATTAAAAGGTTACCCTGTTTTTTCGCTGGTTACGTTCCGGGGCCATTAGAATGACTAACTGCCCCTGTAGCTCATAAGGATAGAGCAACAGTTTCCTAAACTGTGTGTGGCAGGTTCGATTCCTGCCAGGGGCATATTAAAATATGTACAACTACAACCTTCATGCGCATACGTTGTTAAGCGACGGCCAGCTGCTTCCTTCGGAAGTAGCGGTGCGCTATATGGCAGCCGGCTATAAAGCGATCGCTATTACGGACCATGCTGATTACAGCAATATCCGGCAGGAGGTTAAGGCAATAGTAGAATTCTGCCGCCGGTGGCCGAAGAAATCTGCGATAAAAATATTGCCGGGGATAGAATTAACCCATCTTCCCCCGGAACAGTTCAAGCCCTTAGCCAGGTATGCCCGAAAGCAGGGAGCCAAAATCATTATCGCGCATGGCGAGACCACGGCTGAGCCCGTGATAAAAGACACCAACCGCCTGGCGCTTTTGGCGGATATCGATATCCTGGCTCATCCGGGTTTGATCAGCGATGAAGATACACTGCTGGCTAAAAAAAGAGGAATATTTCTTGAGCTGACCAGCCGGTCAGGCCACGCCGATACCAACAGCCACGTAGCCAAACAAGCCAGAAAATTCGGCGCCAGATTGATCCTGAACAATGACAGCCACGCGCCGGAAGATATTATTTCTCCCGATGAATTAGCCAATATCGGTATCCAGGCCGGGATATCCAGGGAAGAGATCGAAAAAATTTACGGGGATATAACAGATCTTCTAAAAAAGAGGGGAGGATAGATGAAAATCTTTAGCCAGGGAGTTTTCCTATATATTATATGCTGCCTGCTGCCTGTTTTCTTCCTGGGCTGCGCTTCGCTTTCCGATAAAGGACAGCCTGGCAGCAGCCAATCCTTGCAGGCCCAGTCAATCCTGAAATTTTCCGATTTGCCTGCGCCGAACGGATTTAAAATGCTATCCAAAGATTCCTACTCCTTTGAAAGTTCCGGGATGCGCGTAGGCTTGTTAAGATACCAGGGCAAGGCCAGCCTGGACCAGGTAGTCAATTTTTATAAAGAGCAGCTGCCTATGTATAACTGGACCCTGCTGAACATTACCGAGTACGGCGATTGCATCATGAATTTTGAGCGGGAAGCGGAAAGTTGCATTATCGGCATAGTCCCTAAAGGAGACAAGGTAACTATCAGCATAGCTTTCGGTCCTAAAGCCCCGCTTTTACCTAAAAAAGCCAAGGCGGCGGTAAAATGAGTAAAATTTAAGAAAATGCTTGACAAATATCAAGTTATATGTTAAAAAAGAACAAAGTGTTTGGGTAAGTAGAAATCATCTAGGTCAATAATTTCTTAAAACCTAGTTTATATAAAAATCCAAGCATTTAAAAAAGGAGGAGAAAGAAATGAGTAAACGCTTAATCGTAGTACTGACGCTGCTGTTTGTAGCCGGCATAGCCTGCGCTGCTTACGCAGAAGTTCAAAACGTCAAGGTATCCGGTGATATCATCGCTTCCGGAGTAGCAAGAAGCCATTTCGGTTTAAAGTACAGCGTACCAAATGGGGACAAAGACCAGTTTAAACAAAGCTTTCTGATGACCCAGACCAGGCTTCGCGTTGATGCTGACCTTACTGATAATGTCGGCGCAACCGTAAGGTTGATTAACGAACGCGTTTGGAATGGCCAGTATGATGGCTCCTCAAGCGGAAATTCCAAGATCGATCTGGACTTAGCCTATGTTACTTTAAAGGAATTCCTGTATTCTCCTTTAAGCTTTGTGGTTGGCCGTCAGGAAATCCGTTTTGGCAATGCTTTAATTATGGGTAATGCCAAAGCCCAGACTGGTTCTACCAACATACCCAGTGATTTAAGCGAGAGAAAAGCCTTTGACGCTATCCGCGCTACCTTGAACTATGATCCATTGATCATTGATTTGATCTACGCCAAGGTAAAGCAGGAAACTTATGACTTCACTGATGCTAATAATCCTACTTCATTAAAAAATGACATCAGCTTAGCCGGTGTCAATGCTACTTATGCTCTGAACAAAAATGCCAACTTGTCAGCCTATTACTATATTAAGAATGATAAATTCAAAGATGGTAATACCGCTGCTAGTGGTGGAAAATCGGATAAGGTCAATACTGTCGGTGGTTTGATTTCCGGTTCTCCGATTGAGAACATGACTGCATCTTTCGAAGCTGCTTACCAGTTTGGCAAGAGCAACACCACTAACCAGAGCCAGAAAAAACACGATGCCTGGGCTTTACAAGGTATGTTGGATTATACCTTTGCCAAGGTCAAAACAACTCCCAAGATCGGCGCTTCCTATACCTATCTTTCTGGAAACAAATCTCCGAGCAGCGACACCAGAAACCAGGGTTGGGACCCGATGTTCTATGATCAGAAACTGAATAACATTACCTATGCGATCCTGCCTTTTACCAATATGAGCGTTTTCAATCTAAAGGGCAGCTTCAAACCGATGGATGATGTTACTATCTCGGCTGTTTACGGATGGTATGACACCGCTGCTAAGACCAATGGCGGCACTGCTTTCAGCAGCCCATCTTACCCCGATGGCACCAATACCTTCGCCTATCAATATTCGGGTAAAAAGCATCTCGGTGACTCTATTGACTTAACCGCAACTTATGATTATACCGAAGATGTCCAGCTGGGTTTAACCTATGGCTGGTTTAAACCGGGTAATGGAATTGCGGATATGGAAAAAGACGCCAATCAGCTGATTGGTTCTTTAAAGGTAGTATTCTAAGACCACTCATGTAGCAACTCTAACCCTCGGGAGAGCTTTTCTCCCGAGGGTTTTTTTTAAAATCAATATGCTTAATCTTGCCTTCATCTTTCATATGCACCAGCCGTATTACCCGGACCTCCTGACCCATAAAACGGAGCTGCCCTGGGTGCGTTTACACGGAGTAAAAGATTACCTGGATATGGTGCAGATACTCGAGCTTTACCCTAAGATCCATAAGACCTTTAATGTTGTCCCGTCTTTATTGGAACAGGTAGAAGATTATGTTTCCGGAAAAGTCCAGGACAGGTTCTTTGAGCTTTCAGCTAAAAAAGCCCAGGAGCTTTCATCCGAAGATAAGAGTTTCATTCTAGCCAATTTTTTCTCGATCAACAAGGATAAGGTAATCTCGCTTTTCCCGCGTTATTACGAATTATACTTTAAAAAACACCGGCACCAGGAGTTCAATACCCAGGATTACCTGGACCTGCAAACCTGGTTTAATCTGGCCTGGATCGACCCGTCTTTCCGCCTGAGATTCCCGGAATTAAAAGCGCTCATCGCCAAAGGAAGGTTTTTCACGGAAGAAGAGAAGGCTATTGTCCTGGATAAACAGCTGGCCATCCTCAAAGACATAATCCCTAATTACAATAAATTCCGGGAGAGCGGCCAGATCGAATTGAGCGTTACCCCATACTATCATCCGATACTGCCGTTACTTTGCAGCACCAACAGCGCTAAAGAAGCTAACCGCCAGAGCCTCTTGCCCAATCAGGAATTCCGTTATCCGCAGGACGCTCAAGCCCAGATCGACTCCTGCGTTAAATTTTACCAAGAGAGGTTTAAAACAGCCCCCCTGGGTATGTGGCCCTCGGAAGAATCAGTGAGCGAACAGGTCCTGCCGGCGATAATCGCTTCCGGAATAAAATGGATAGTTACGGACGAGGCTATACTTTTTAAATCCTTAAAACTAAAAAAAAGGGATACCCGCCTGCTTTATCAGCCGCATTCGCTAAAGAGGGGGGAAGGGGAGCTAAAAATCGTCTTCCGCGACCGCAACCTTTCGGACCTGTTCGGCTTTGTTTACCACAGCTGGAAAGCCGAGAACGCCGTAGCGGATTTTATTTTACACCTGGAAAATATCCATAAGGCTTTTAAGGATGAGGACCCCTTAGTAACTATCGCCATGGACGGAGAAAATGCCTGGGAATATTATACTAATGACGGCCATGATTTTTTAAACCTTCTTTACCAACGCCTGAGTGAATCAGAGTTCGTTAAGACAACAACCGTATCCGGATACCTGGAAACGCACCCGGCTAAATCCCAGATCAAGCATTTAAGCGCGGGCTCCTGGATCTACGGCAATTTCAATAAATGGATGAACCATCCTTATAAGGCTAAAGCCTGGGATTGGCTGCTCTCCGCGCGCCAGGAACTGGATAACCCGGGCTTAAAGTTAGCTAATGAACAACTGGCCCTGGCCTGGAAACAAATTTACATCCTGGAAGGCAGCGATTGGTTCTGGTGGTACGGCGAAGACCCGGACGGCGCGTTTGACCGGCTCTACCGCAGGCACTTGAGTAATTTTTATACGCTCCTCGGCAAGAACCCCCCGGATTATTTAAAACATTCTCTAACTACTTGACATTCAACGCCTTTTATGCTATAAAATAAAAAGTCAATATGGACAAAAAAGATATTTACGAACATCTAGCCAAGATCTATCTGGATGCTTCTTCTAAGAAGAAAAAAAGGAACAAGAGCCACCTCAAGCTTTTTAAGAATCTTTTTATCTTAAGCATATTTATTCTGATGGCCTTAAGCACTGCTCTGTTTTCTTCTTCAGCCAAGAGGCATAGTCTGTCTGCCGAAACCGCGCTCTTCCTGCAAAACGGGCCCTCCAAGATAAACTTCAACTTTGACCCGGCAAACCGGGAAACTTTCACCATTAATCTGAACCGCCTGAATGTCGGCCGCTTTAAACAACTGGCTTTTGCGGTCAGGAATATGAACCCCAAAGATACTATCGCCTTAAGGGTCGAATTCACCAATTCTTTTAAGGAACGATCCGAGGTATATATAAAAGATATCCCGGGTAAATGGCAGGATGTCACAATTGACCTGGCCCAGTTCAAGAATATGAACGACTGGTCGGAAATGGCCAACCTGACTTTTGCTGTTGAGTCCTGGAACGCAGCTAGGAAAAAAGGCGTAGTTTATATAGATAATATCCGTCTTAGGAAATAAACAATATTTTAGGTTCGCCAAGAAGGAGAATAAAGCTAATGCGTATAATCGCGATTACTAATCAAAAAGGCGGTTGCGGCAAAACAACGACAGCGGTTAACCTGGCCGCGTCCCTAGCCAATAACGGCAGAAAAGTATTATTGATCGATCTTGACCCTCAAGCGCACGCCACCCTGGGCCTGAATATCAAAGCTCCTTTAAGTATTTATAATGTCTTATCCAAAACAACGCACCAAAAAGCAAAATTAGACGGGATCATCCAGAATATCAGCCCGGATTTTGATATCGCGCCTTCCAGCATTATTTTAAGCACCCTGGAGCAGGAGTTAGCCGGTGAGATCGGCAGGGAATCCCGGCTCTGGGAGGTTATCAATAATTTTAAAGAAAGCTATGACTATATCCTGATTGACTGCCCGCCTAACCTGGGCATACTGACCATTAACGCCATCCGGGCTTCCGGTGAAGTAATTATCCCGGTTGAGGCCAGCAGGTTCTCGCTGGAGGGCCTGGGCCAGTTGATCAGCATCGTGGACCTGGTCAAGGACCGGCTTAACCATGAGGTATCTTTCAGGATACTGGTGGCTAACTTTGATTCGCGCCTGGGGCATTCTTTCAAAATGCTGGAAAAAATAAGAAACGATTTCCGGGATAAGCTGTTCAGCAATATTATCCACGTAAATGTAAAACTGAAGGAAGCGCAGAACCAGGGCAGCCATATCTTTGATTTTGACAAATACTGCCGCGGGGCCAAAGACTACTACAGCCTCTCCCGCGAGATCATTACCCAGGAAATCGTGACTAAAGATATCCCCAAGCCGGTAAGCTTCCTGGAAAAGAAAATGCAGGAAATACTCAAAACAGAACTGCCTAAACTTAATGAAGTTGTCTTTAAAATTTCCGCTCCGCAAGCCCGGGATGTGTTCCTGGCCGGTGAGTTCAACAACTGGCAGCTGGACAATAGCGGCCGGATGTCTAAAAATAACGGCACCTGGAGCAAAAAATTGCAGCTCTCCAGCGGTAAATACCGTTATCGTTTTGTCATTGACGGAAATTGGGTAGAGGACCCGGCTAACCCTTTAAAAGAAATTAATCCCTACGGTTCGGTGGATTCCCTGATTGAGATCGGCAGTAATAATAACACCCCGCGCTAAGAAGAATTGCGCGGGTGTGCCCTTTTGGGCAAGGGAGGTGTACAATGGCCTTAAAGAAAAAAAAGGCAAAGAAGAAAGCGGTCAAGAGAAAACCGGCAAAGAAAAGAATCGTTAAAAAAACTTTAAAAAAGAAAACCGTTAAAAAAACCGCCAGAAAAATAACCCGCAAGGCGGTGACTAAAAAGAAACCGGCAGCAGCCAAAGCCAGGAAAACCAAAGAGAACCTGATCGGCAGTATTACGCATTATTTCCCGCATGTTCAGGCTGCGGTAATTAAATTAAAAGCTCCTTTATCGGTAGGGGATACCATTAAGGTCAAAGGCCACACCACTGATTTTACCCAGGCAATAGTCTCCATGCAGATCGACCGTGTTCCGGTAAATTCGGCTAAAGTTGGCGCGGAAATAGGTTTATTAGTCAAATCCAGAGTAAGGCAGCACGATCTAGTCTATAAAGTCTAAAAGAGGAGGTAGGAGTGAGGCTCTCAGAAGTGGAAAAAAGGGCAAAAAGCCTGGGGATCAAGGATACCTGGAGGCTTTCCAAGAAGGAACTGATCAAAACAATACAGCGTACCGAAGGCAACCTTGATTGTTTTGGTACCAAGCGTAATGTGTGCGAGCAGCTATGTTGTTGCTGGAGGAGTGATTGCGTAAGATGAAATACCATTGTCAGATCTGTGACCGCGATATCGATGATTTTGCCAGCCTGGCGCACATTAAAGCTGAAGAATACCTGTTAGACCTGATCCGGCGCGACCACCCGGAGTGGCACGAAAGCAAAAAAACCTGCCATAAGTGCGTGGAATATTACCGTAAACTGGTTAAAGAAAACGAAGTATAAACACCTATTCTAAAAGCCTGTTGCTTACGACCGGTAAGCAAAACAGGCTTTTAGAACGAATAATTTCGGGTAAGTACTCATAATAAATAGGGCGTTAAAACCCGGTAAGTTCAAGTAAATGCAGGCACGAGGAAGACCAAAGAAGTATAGGATAGTGCGTTTAGACCCTAAAATCAGCCAATTCAGCCCCAGAGGCAAGGCTGGAAGGCCTAATGAAGTAGATTTGACCATGGATGAGTTTGAATCCTTAAGGCTGGCTGACCATATGGGATTGCCCCAGAAAGAGGCAGCTAAATCCATGCACATATCCCAGCAGACATTTAGCCGGATACTTAAGAGGGCGCGTAAAGATATTGCCAATGCCCTGATCAATGGAAACATAATCAAGATCCAGGGCGGCCATTACGTATTCAGTTCCCGCGAAGAGAATATCCCCGTAAAGAGCCAGGACAGCCAAACCTAGACCCAGAACACCCTTAAAAACCCAGCCAAAACAAGCAATTCTACCGAAACTTACTTACTTTTACCTTTGTGCTCAACTTCCTATAATATATCTTATGTTAACTTCAGCATATTGGCTAATCTCCTTTAATGCCTTGGTAATTAAAGAGTTAGGTTAAGCCTGTATTTTCCTGTGGAAAAGTGATTTTCTCCTTACTTAGACTTACCGCCTTATTTTATGCTTGACATTTCAGGTGGGATTTCTATATAAAACTACCTGGATTTTTTGCCTTTAATCGCCTATTTTTATTGGCGGGTTAAAATAACCTGTGCAGGAAAGATAGAATTGTCTCCAAAGCGGCTGTTGATCTTGTCTATTGCCTTGATCAGGGCCTCCCTCTGTTTTTCTTCTATAAGTAAAGGAAGGTACTCCTGAAGGCTTAAATGGCTGGCTGTTACTCCCAGAGCCCGGATTTTTAGCCTTTTTTGAGGCATGCCAGCCATTATCTTAAGGGCTCTCAGGTATATTTCATAGCTGTCATTGGTGGCTATTACAAGGGTCTTTTGCGCTAAAAAATCGCCTTTTCCCGGTATATTCAACCAAACCTGGACTGTCTTGGCAGTCAGATTTTTCTGCCGCAAGCGAACACCTACCATTTCAGATAATACCCTGATCCAGGCGCTGATAAACCGGGAGTTTTCCAAAGCCCTGGGTAAGGTATATGAATGGCCTATGGATTTGGGTTTTTCCGGCATTTCCTCAAACTTACCGGGATTCTCATCAAAAAATCCCGGTAAGTTTAGGTATAAGTCCCAGCAGGTTCTTAGGCCCTGGGCCAGCAAGAGTTGACCGGTTTTCCCGTTCATCCCGCAGGCTTTAGTCAAAGGAGCCGAGCCTAAAATTTCCTTAAAATTAGCCTCGTTGATCA
>JBAZIT010000017.1:0-15064 GCA_041651675.1 Candidatus Omnitrophota bacterium
TCGGTAAGCGACAACTGGCGCAGCCGTTTATTCGACCTTAAGAGCTCCGCATTTAAAACTTCTACCCGTTCCTGGGCTATCCTCTTATCCGAAATATCCCGCACATATTCAATAGCGCCGAGCAGTTCTTTATTCTCCTGATCAAAAAGCGGGAAGCTGTAAAGCTCAAACCAGCCGATGATCTCTCCGTTTTCCGCTTTCTTAGGAACAACTGCTGAAGCTAACTGCTGCGTCTCTAAACTTACCGCAACCGGGCAATTCTTGCAGGGCAGGCTGCTGCACTGATAAGTTTCATAGCATTTTTTACCCAGGAAAGGAAACTTGGCCGAGTACAGCTTTTCCATGAACGGGTTTACCAGGAGTATATTCATCTCCTTGTCTAACACGCTGATCCCATCCTGGATACTGCTAAAGACATTAGAAAGGAAGGCTTTATTCTGCCGGAAAGCTTCATTAAGTTTTTTACGTTCCTCTACTTCCTTTCTCAGCTCTTCATTAGCCCGGGTAAGCTCTGCGGTCCTTACCTTAACCCTGATCGAGAGCTCGGCGCGCGCCTCGCGCAGCCTCTCTTCATATTTTTTACGTTCGGTTATATCTTCAACAATACCGTCAAAATATAAGCTACCTTGCGCGTCTTTTTTGGCTACCGCATTAAGCAGGGCCCAGATCTTATTTCCTTTAAGAGTCACCAGCTGCAGCTCCTGGTTCTTGATAAAACCCTGCTGCAGTATCTTTTCGCTGATGAACTGCCTTTCTGCGGGATTCTGGTAAAGCTCGCACACCTTATGCTTAAGAAATTCTTCCTTGGATTCCGCTTCAAACATCTTTACGATCGCCGGATTAGCTTCCAGGAAGCGGCCTTCCAATCCCGGAGAATTACGGTAAACTCCTACCGGGAGGTCATTGACCAGGCTGCTATATCTTTCTTCGGATTGCGAGAGTTCATCCGAAGTTTTCTTCAACTCGGTAATATCCCGGCCTTCAGGGATGAGGTAGATAATTTTCCCGCTTTCATCTCTTACCGGTTTAATTGAAAAATCTACATAATGGAGCTTGCCGTCTTTATCGGGATGGGTTACTTCAAAACGGACAAACTCTCCGCCGGCAGCTTCTTTAATCGCCTGGCGCAGCTTTTCCTGCAGAGGGAGTGAATGCGCCCACCAGGGAGCATACCAGAATGGCTTATTCAGCACGCTCTCCCCCGTAATCCCGCTAAATTCTAAAGATGTCCGGTTGGCATCTACCAGGATCCCATCGGGGGTCATCAGTCCGGTGAATTGAAAAGTCTGGTCGAAAATAGCGCGCAGTTTTTGCTCGTTTTCCCGCTCAAACAACTTATGGCGCGATTCGGCCTTCTCCAGTTCCGTTATGCGCACCTGCAGGAACTTTATTTCGTCGCTCAGCTTTTCTTCGGCTCTATTGTTAAAATGTGTGCTGTCTTCCATAAAAATAAAGCAGTTCTCCCGCCTTTCTCCGGCAGGAGAACTGCTCACCTTTTGATTAGTACTCTCTTTGATGCGCCAGCGTCATATCCAGAAAAGTACGCAACCGCCTGGAACGCGTAGGGTGGCGTAATTTTTTCAAGGCCTTGGCCTCGATCTGCCTTACCCTTTCGCGGGTAACCCTGAAGATATTGCCCACTTCCTCTAATGTGCGGCTGGAACCATCGTGCATTCCAAAACGCAAAACCAGTATCTTCTTCTCTCTCTCGGTAAGAGTGCCTAAAGCGGAATTCATCTCCTCCTTGAGCATGGACCGGACAGTTTCATTCGCCGGCGAAACTGCTTTCTTATCCTGGATGAAATCTCCGAAATGCGTGTCCCCTTCATCGCCGATAGGCATCTGTAACGATATCGGCTCCTGGGCTATCTTCAATATTGTCTTTACTTTTTCCTGGGGCAGGCGCATTTTATAAGCTATTTCTTCGGGCAAAGGTTCGCGGCCGTTCTCCTGGACAAAAACCCGGGAATAACGAATAATCTTATTGATCGTTTCGGTCATGTGTACGGGGATCCTGATGGTCCGCGCCTGGTCCGCTATGGAACGGGTGATTGCCTGCCTTATCCACCAGGTAGCGTAAGTGGAAAACTTATAGCCCCTTTTATACTCAAATTTTTCTACCGCCCGCATCAAGCCGATATTGCCCTCCTGGATCAGGTCCAGAAAAGAAAGCCCCCGGTTAGTATATTTCTTGGCAATGCTCACCACCAGCCTCAGGTTCGCTTCTACCAGTTTTTTCTTGGCCCGGTTAAACTTGAGATTGGCCGACTTGATCGCATGCATCTGCTCTTTAATCCTGGAGTGCGGCTCAGCGAGCTGTTTTAAGATCGCCTGTTTCCTGGCGTAATTGCGCCGGTTAGCCTGGCGGTGAATATGGTCCAGCTCTTTCAATAAGCTGTTCAGCTTGCGTACGGAAGCTTCAATTACGGAAGTCACAAAATTAAAATCCAGGAGAAGATCAATGGTCAGGCTGTCGCTGCGCGTGCGTTTGAGCTTCTTCATGATCCTCTTCATCTTGGATGCGACATTGTCCTTTTTGACTTTAAGGTCTTCCTTAACCAGCTCTTCCAGGTTCAGCTTATCTTCCAGGATATCGTTAGCCACAGCCATTGTCTCGTGGCGCACGAATTTAGTGCTTAAGGCGGCGCGCTTGAATTTCTCTTCGGCATCCTCTATTCTCTTAGCCAGCTCCAATTCATGCTCCCTGGAGAGCAGCGATATCGAACCCATCTGTTTAAGGTACATCTTCACCGGGTCATCCAGCGGAAGAAAGCGTTCTTCAGACTTGAGCTGTTCGTTTAACATATCCTCTTTGGACGCGGTATTCTCCTTATCCACGACCCGGTCGTCCTCATGCTCGACTACCTGTATGTCCTCATTACCCAGCAGCTCGAACAAGTGGTCCATGTCGTCGGATGAAGAGAGCTCTTCGGGCAGGAGGTCGTTTACCTCATCGTAAGTTAAGAAACCTTTTTGCTTGCCTAACGCGATAATTTTTTCCAGATCCTTAGCGGCGTATGCCTTTTTTTTCATGGCTAACCTGCTTTCTTTTTGATTAAACAATGGAATTCTTCCGTCAGGCGGCTGAGCAGCGCCTCGTCGCCGACATGCTGGGCAGCTTTGATCTGCTCATGCAGCCTTTGCCTTTCGGATTTTATCTTTTCATTCTTCAGGCGCTGTATGCAATCACAGACTACTTTTTCCCTGTGCGCTTCCGAAGACAGCGAATTTTGCGTTAAGAATACGGACTCCGAAACCAGCTCCAGCACATCATCCCCGAGATGATTCATCAAGATTTGCGGTTCAACAGCTTTGCCCTGGTCTACCAGGCTGAACATGATCGCCACGATCCGGGATATACGTTCATCCTGGAAATCCTGGGGGCCAAGGCTTTCCCGTATACGGCTGATCAGGTCGCTTTCTTCCAGCATAAGCGACATCAGTAATTTTTCCGTAGGATTGACATTATGCGCCTTACGCGCAGGCTGATGGGCTTTGGCTTCACTGTAGCCTTTATCCGTTTTTACTTTTTTAATCTCCTCCAGCAAAGCCTCTTCTCTGAGATTCAACTCCTGGGCTAGTTTTTTGAGGTATTCGGATTTCAAGATCGCGTTTTTAAACCTGGCAATAGTCTCCAGCATAAGCCCCGAGATCTTGGCCCGGCCTTCTATCTCCTTGATATTATACCGGGATTTCAGGATTTTAAGTTTATAGTCAAACAGGCTCTCGGAACTGGTTACCTTCTCTTTAAAAGCAGTTATGCCTTCCTGACGCACGAACAGGTCCGGGTCAAGCCCTTTAGGCAAAGAAACTACCCTGACATTCATCTCCTCCTCGATAAATATATCCAGGCTGCGCAAGGTAGCTAATTCTCCGGCGGTATCGGCGTCATAGACCATTACCACATTATGGGTATATCTTTTTAAGAACCTTGCCTGGTCAACGGTCAGGGCCGTCCCGAGAGAAGCGGTAATGCTCTTTAAACCCTCCTGGAATGGAAGGATAAAATCCAGATATCCTTCCACTATCGCCACAAAATCGTTTTCTCTTATCCCCTCCTTAGCCAGGTTGAATCCATATAAATGCTTTCCTTTGGTATAAACGGCACTCTCAGGAGAATTAAGATACTTGGGCAAACTATTATCCAGCACCCGGCCGCCAAAACCTAAAACCCTGGCTTTAATATCAAATATCGGAAAAATTATCCTGTTCCTGAACCGGTCGTAAAAACCGCCGCCTTCCTTGGCTATAACCAGGCCGGCTTTCTCTAGAAGCCCCAGGCTTACGCCTTTTGAACGCAAATAATTAAGCAGGCTGTCCCAATTATCCGGGGCCCAGCCCAGTTTTAAGTCGGAAATAACCTGCGCTTTTATCCCGCGCCTTAACAGATATTCCCTGGCTTTTGCTCCGGCGGATGAGCCCAGGTTAGTGCTGTAGAAATTCGCCGCTAATTCGTTAACTTTATATATCTGCGTGCTTAGGCCTGCAGAGGGAGACTTGAGAGTTTCATCTTTCGGTAAAATTATCCCGGCCTTGCGCGCCAGAACCTCTACTGCCTCCGGAAAATCCAGGCGCTCATAACGCATAAGGAACTTAAAAGCATTGCCGGATTCACCGCAGCCAAAACAATGGTAGATCTGACGGTCAGGCGAGACCATAAAAGACGCCGTCTTTTCATGATGGAACGGGCAACAGGCCTTAAAGTTACGGCCCGCCTTTTTAAGCGGCAGGAACCCGGAGATAACCTCAACAATATCCACCCGGCCCAGGATATCATCTAAAATATTTTCCGGAATACGGCCTGGCATGCTCAGCCCCTTCTTATTCTTTTGAAGCCCGAACAACCGATAATTTCTAATTTTTCTTCTTTTTCTATCCTGTCCAAAAGCAGGTTTAAGCCCAAACAGTCGCTTGCGATATGCCCGGCGATAACTACGTTCAGATGAGCCTCTTTGACTTTTTTCAGGTGCTCTTCGCTTAAATGCATGGAGACCAAAGTCCTTATCCCTGCCTGGTAAAGCTTGCCAAAGATATCTTTGGACCCTTCAGTGCCTCCGGTCATCTCAAAAAATATCTTTCCGGCCTCTTTTCCGGGCGAACCCAAAAGAATGCGCGGCCCGGCCAGATGCTTATTGGCCTCCCGGTACTCCGGAATTTTCTCCAGGATATTCACTATATCCTGGACATACCGGGGCCTGCGCGCTTCCATCAATTTTTTAAGAAACTGGTAAACGTGATTATCCGCAGGGGTATGCATGCACATAAAAGGCAGGTTCAGGAGCCGGGCAGCGTCTACCGGCCGCGTATGGTTCTGGGGAAGTATCTTTCTTTCTACTTCATTTTTTCTTTCATCCAGGAATTTCTGGGCAATCCTTTCGTCCAGGCCTGCCTGCTTGAGCAGGTCAACCTGTAATTGCATCACCTCATGCAATAAAACATAAGCCTTGCCTTCGGGGTGATGCGATAACACAAGATCCAGGCCCTGGGCCTGCCTGATCCTGTCGGCCAGGAGCAATTCCGCTACTTCCATATCAATGCCAACGAGGATCTTCTTTATTTGCGTCTGGGGACTGCCGTACAATATGGCGGTATCGGCATACCCCTTGATCGCCGATTTATTTTTCCGCGGGTCGCGCTGGGAACCGAATTTCACAACCAGATTATAGAAACGGGCTAATTTCACTTGGTTTTCGAGAACTCCTCTTTAATCGCCGGAATAACTTCGTTATATTTTTCCGCTGCGCTGAATTTAGAGACAATGCTGTTCCAGAGCCAGGTATAGGTATCCGGGGCAACCGCCGATAAATGCTGGCCTAAATAGGATTCCTGAACGCTCTTTTTAAAATATTTTACATTCGATAAGACTAGGACAAGGATCATCAGGCTGGAGAGAAGGACTGCCCTGGCTATGCCCAACAGCAGGCCTCCCCATTTATTCAGGGCCGAGATCGCTTCCATTTTCAGGAACCTGGAGAAAACGCTGCGCAGCAATATAAATATAAAATAGCCGCCTATCGCTAAGACGAGGAAGATCAGGAATTCCAGAAAGTCCAAAGGAATTATCTTTCCCAGGGAAAACCAGTTAACCGCATAGCCGGCTAAAGATATATAATAATGTAAGGATAGATATACCGCCGTAACAGTGCCGGCCAATTTAAACAGCTCAACAGGGAATCCGCTTTTAACAGCGACGAAACATACTCGCAGAGTAAGGATTAAGAGAAAAATATCCACCCAGTTTATTTGTTTTAAAATATCCAATAGCATGAGGTTAGGCCTTTCTTCTGCCTGTCTGCCGGCAGGTGGGTTGGGTTCAGGCTGAATTTGTAAAAGTATAACATATAAACACAGCCCTTGTCAAGGAAAGCGCTTTCAAAATCAAACTCCTGTTCTACTTAAACCAGGGGATAGTCTTGGCAAGCCCTTCAGCGAGAGGGATCCGGGGTTCCCATTTTAAGGATTTTTTAGCTTTGCTTATATCCGGCTTTCTCTGGCGGGGATCATCCTGGGGCAGGTTTTTGAAAATAATCTTGCTCTTTGAACCGGTCATTCTCAAGACTAATCCGGCTAACTGCATGATCGTAAACTCCTTGGGATTGCCTAAATTCACCGGGTCGTTTAGCGGTGAAAGCATTAACCGGTAAAGGCCTTCCACTAAGTCATCGATGTAACAGAAACTCCGGGTCTGCTCTCCTTTTCCATAGACCGTGAGCGGCTTATTATGCAAGGCCTGATGAATAAAATTAGGGATCACTCTCCCGTCATGAGCCCGCATCCCCGGGCCATAGGTATTAAAGATCCTGACGATCTTGGTATCCAGCTTATGCACGCGATGGTAAGCCATGGTCAAGGCCTCGGCAAAACGCTTGGATTCATCATAACAACCGCGCACGCCGACCGGATTGACATTGCCCCAGTAGCTTTCTTTCTGCGGGTGGACCAGGGGATCGCCATAGACTTCGGAGGTGGAAAAGAGCATGAAAACAGCCTTCTTTTGTTTAGCCAGCCCTAAAGAATTATGCGTGCCTAAAGAACCTACCTTAAGCGTTTGGATCGGAAAACGCAGGTAATCTTCGGGAGAAGCCAGCGAAGCGCAATGCAGGACATAATCCAGCTTTCCGGGTATATCAATATGGCTGCAGACATTCTGTTTTAAAAAGGTAAAATTTTTATTTTTCGTCAGCAGGGCTATACTCCCTGCGGAGGCGCTCATGAAATTATCGATGCTGATCACCCTGTATCCGGACTCCAAAAGCTTACGGCACAGATGGCTGCCGATAAACCCCGCGCCTCCGGTAATAAGTGCCCGTTTACCCATTAGACCTCCAGTAGTCCACGGTAATGCTTAAACCGCGGATAAAATTGATTTTTGGCGAAAAACGCAGAATATTCTTTGAATGGGAAAGGTCAGCCAGCGTCCGGAAAACATCTCCCGGCCGTTTTTTAAGGAAAACCGGCTTGACTTTCTTGCCTAAAATTTCATTCAGGGAACCGACTAACTCCAGAATTGTATAATCCCTGCCCGAGGCGATATTAAATACCCCGGATTTTAACCCTGCGCGCCTGGCAGCTAATAAATTCGCTTCCACTACGTTACTGATAAAAGTAAAATCCCGGGACTGCCTGCCGGTGCCGTAAACAGGCGGGGCTTTACCCTTAAGCATGCAGTTGATGAACTTGGGGATAACTACGGCATATTCATCGTCCAGGGCCTGGCGCGGGCCGAAAACATTAAAATAACGCAGGGCGACCGTAGGCAAGCCATAATGGCAGCTGAAAATATGGCAGTAATATTCTCCGGCCAATTTACTCAAAGCATAAGGGGAGATTGGCTGCGGGATAAATGCTTCTTTTTCCGGGAAACTTTTAACCTCACCGTATACCGAACTTGAAGAGGCAAAGACAAAACGCCTGACCCTGTTCTTTCTGGAGGCCTCCAGCATATTCAGTGTCCCGCCGATATTGACCGCGTTATATTTTTCCGGCTCTTGCAGCGACTTGGGCACGCTTCTTAGAGCTGCCTGGTGCAAAACAAAATCAATACCCCGGCTAGCCTTAACGCAGGTCGGCTGGGAGCAGATATCCCCCCTGACCAGCTCAATTTTATTAAGGCATCCTTTTAAATTGCTGATCCTGCCGCTGGAAAAATTATCCAAGACGCGGACTGAGTGCCCCTCTTTAACCAGCCTCTCGGCTATATGCGAACCGATAAAGCCTGCTCCTCCGGTCACTAAGAACCTGCTCACAGTACCACCACCTTAGAGCCTCCCTTTCCTTTATATACATTACGGGTGTCAAAAATCAAGTTTGCATTTTGCAACAAATACTTGTAGTCTATGGCTGAATGGTCTGTGGCTATAATCACACAATCAAATTTTCTCAAGGAACCTGATTTTAAAACAATGGATTTTAGATTTATCCGGTTGACTTTGAGGTACGGGATCAAGGGGTCAAAATAGGCAACTTTTGCCCCTTCTTTCTCCAGGCAATTAAGTATATCGATACTCGGGGACTGGCGTAAGTCTTTTACGTCTTTTTTATAAGCGGCTCCGACGACCAGGACTCTTGAGCCCTTTAACTTTACATTCCTGGAGCCAAGCGCCTCCTTTACCCGGACAACCACATACGCGGGCATATAGCTGATCACCTCGGAAGCGAGCTTAATAAAACGCGAACGAAAGCCAAAACTCTTGGCTTTCCAATACAGGTACAGGGGGTCTTTGGGTATGCAATGGCCCCCCACTCCGGGGCCGGGATAAAAAGGCATAAAACCAAAAGGCTTGGTAGCCGCTGCCCCGACTACTTCCCAGATATCGATCTTCATCTTATGGCACATCATCGCCAGTTCGTCGATCAAGCCGATGTTGATTAAGCGGAAGGTATTCTCCAGCAATTTGACTGTTTCGGCTGCGCGCGGGCTGGAAACCGGCACCACCTTAGCGATGATCCTTCTATATAAGGAAACTGCCCGGCGGGTAGCCTCGGCATTAACGCCGCCGACAACTTTAGGGATCTTATTTACTGGGAATATTTTATTCCCCGGGTCTATCCTTTCCGGAGAAAAACAAAGGTAGAAATCCCGGCCATGCCTTAAGTTATGCTTTTTAAAGATCGGCAATATCTCCTCTTCCGTAGTGCCCGGATAAGTAGTGCTCTCTAAAACGACTAATGCCCCCTTGCGGATATGCCTGGCAACCGAATTCAAAGATTCCCTGATATAGGATATGTCCGGAAGATTTTTCTTTTTTAAGGGCGTAGGCACGCAGACTAACACCGCGCTGCAATCTTTCAACGCGGCAAAATCCGGGGTGGCCTGGAATTTTCCCGCTTCCATCAGGGCTTTCAATTCGCTATTCGGCACATCACTGATATAAGACTCCCGCTGCCTGATTGCCTGTAGGCGGCCCTGATCAATTTCTATGCCGGTGACTACGATACCCTTTTTGGCGAACTCCATGGCTAAAGGAAAACCCACGTAGCCCAGGCCGACAACAGCGATCTTCAGGCTATTTTTGTTTTTCATACCTTTCTTCTCCCGATACTAACATAAGTAAACCCTGATTTTCTTAAAATCTCCGGGTCATAAAGGTTGCGGCCGTCGACAATCAGCGGCCGTTTGAGCAATTTTTTAACTTTTCCAAAATCTAACTCTTTAAATTCATCCCACTCGGTAGCGATAAAAAGGCAATCCGCAGAGCGGCAGGCGGCATAGGCATCCGGACAAAAGATAACCTTAGGCAATACTTTCCTGGCTTTGGCAATCGCCTGCGGGTCATAGACCCTGATCTTGGCACCCTCCTCCTGCAGCATCCTGATCAATCTTAAAGCCGGGGCATTCCGGATATCGTCGGTATCCGGCTTAAAAGCCAGCCCGAGCACGCCGATGGTCTTGCCTTTAATTATCCACAGAGAATCTTTTATTTTTTTCAGCGCTGACTTCAATTGCTCCTCATTGATCCTGGCTACCGACTTAAGCAATTGGAAATCATAGCCTGTCTTTTCAGAAATATGCACAAAAGCATCCAGGTCTTTCGGAAAACATGAACCGCCATAGCCTATGCCGGCCTTCAGGAAACTTGAACCGATCCTCTTATCCAGGCCCATGCCCTTAGCCACCTCTTCAACATCCGCGCCGACCTTATCGCAAACCTGGGAAACGGCATTGATAAAAGATATCTTGGCCGCTAAAAAGGCGTTGGAGGCATGCTTGATCAACTCCGCGGATTTGATATTCGTAACCACCATCGGCACCTTAAAGGGACGGTACAGTTCGGTCAAAAGGTCCCTGGCTTTTTTTGACTCTACGCCGATGACGATCCTGTCCGGATGCATAAAATCGTCTATAGCCGAGCCCTCTCTCAAAAACTCCGGATTGGAAGCCACATCAAATTTAGCCTTGTCTTTAATATAATGCGCTATCGTATGCCTGACCCAATCCCCAGTCTCTACCGGCACCGTGGATTTCTCAACGATCAGCCGGTAACCGTCCATATTCAGGGCTATGCTGTGCGCGACATTTTCTATCCCCGTAAGATCGGCTTCTCCGTTTTCTAAAGGAGGGGTTCCTACGGCGATAAAAATTATCTCGGATGACCTGACTGCTTCTCTGACGCTCGCCGTGAAGAAGAGCCTTTTATTCCTCATATTGCGCACGATCAATTCCTCTAACCCCGGTTCGTATATGGGAACTGCGCCTTTTTTAAGGCTGTTGATTTTTTTTGTATCGCTGTCCGCGCAGATAACCTTATTGCCCAGTTCGGAAAAACAAGCTCCGGTAACCAAGCCTACATAACCTGAACCAATAATTGAAATTTTCATCACAACCTCTCTGTGTTTAAGGTTTTGGTAATTACTGTGAACCGGATTTAGGCTTATTATAGCTTTGATTAATGTTGAACTCGTTTTCCGGAAAGGCCTTGAGCCTGAAGATCACATAGATAGTGCTGCCGTTATTCTCCCGGGTATCAAATGTAAAATCTATATCCCAGCAGTGCATATTCCTGGAAAGCGTGTACTGCTGTTCAAGCGCACCCTGGTCCACTACATTATACGGCCAGATCGAGGTGTCAGTAAAAGACTTCAAATTATATCTTTGATAGATAGAAAATTTCCATTTCGGGTTGATCCGCCACTGAAAACTGGCGGTTATCTGGCTCTGGCCTTTTCTCTGGTAACGCTGGCCAATGCCGAATGAGCGCTCCGGAGCAAAATCAAAATTAATATCGTAATTCACATTGGAAAAATGGTTATTATTCTCGTAATATTCGTCGCCGGGCACACCAGAGCGTTTATAAGTAGCATCTGCTTCGATCCTTAGCCAGGAATAGGGAATAAGCTTACATTTAAAAAGGATATCCGAAAAAGAAGCGCCGGTTAATTTATTCTTCTTTGCCGGATCAACAGGATTAATGATACTGTTGTTATATAATCTAACCGGGCTGGTCCCGTAGACTACCCGAGGGCTGAAAGCATAGGTAGTTGATATTATAAAATCCACAAAATCCACGCTGACCTCCCTGCCGGTTACGTCTTTACGCTTGGTTTGTAATTTATTGGATAACTCCAGGGTGGCGGCATTGCTTGAACTAAGCAGGTCAACGCTGTCTATCTGCAGTAATTTATTGGCGGAAACAGTCGGTTCAGGATTATAGGAATAGCCGATACTGGGAGTAATGATATGCCTTAAGCCGTTCAAGTCCAGGCCCAGGGCATTGGTCTTAATATTGAATGTGCGGTAAAATTTGGTGCTCACATCCGCTCCGGCATAGAAGGTCGTCCTGGCCGGTAAATGCGAACCGGTAGCGCTTTTATCATAAATAGTCTCCCGGACCTTGACAAAAGGGCTGACCCGCAAGAAAGCCACTCTCATGGGAATAGAAAGCTTGCCAATAGTATCCATCCTGCTGACAGTAATGTTATCGGCAGACTCAGGAGCAGTAGAAGCTTTTTTATTAAAAGTAGTGAAATTAGTATAATTTTCCACAAAAAACGGGGTTCCTTCTATGTTGATACTGGGCAGAGTATATTTTATTTCCGGCATTTTATCCAGCTGGTCATACCAGTTGTTCACCCGTTTCTGCGCCAGGACATCAACACTTGAATACGTAAAGCTATGGTGGTACAAAGCATAAGTTAATGGCTGGGCATCCTTTTCGAATTCCCGGTAGAAATAATCTTTCAGGAAATTACCTTGCGGGTCGGCAAATTTCCTTATTTCATCCCGGATCTTATATACTTCCGCGACAAAATTCGTCTGCTTGTCAATATCCCATTTGTGGCGCAGGCGCAAAAGGTACCTCTGGTACGAATCACGCTGGTCATCAGGGTATTTACTTTTCGGCGGATGCTCGTCGGTAAAATAAAATTTAAAATCTCCGCTGCCGACAGGCGTTTTGGCATAATTCAGCCCGAAACCTTCAGACCAGCCCAGCTTGCTGCGGTAATCCAAATACATCCGGCCGTCGACATTTTCAGCCAGGTTATATCTCCACTCGCTGAGCAGGTAATAACCCCAGTCTTTACGTTTTCCGGGAAGCACGCTCACATGCATAAGCGGTTTTTCAAATGTCTGGTTAAAGCGCGATAAATACATAATCGGGACCGGGCCCAGGTACAAATAATCATCCCTGGTCTGGACCTTTTCTTTGGGGATAATATTGATCTGCTTGGAACTGATGCGGTAATGCGGCCGGTCAAAACTGCAGGTGCTCACATACCCGTAATGGGCGACGATCTCTTTGTCTCCCTCTTTATCCACCGACCTGGCCCTGCCGAAAAAAGGATTGGCCCGGAATTGCGCGTCAATAATACTCCCGGTTTTATTCTCAAAATTATAGATCAGCTTCTCGCCTTCAACGATCCCCTTTTTATCCTCGATCCTGGCGTGGCCCGAAGCTATCCCCTCCTTGGTCCGGGTATTCACGGTGAGTTTCTGGCAGGTAAGCTTGGTGTCTCCCGAGATGATCTCTACGTTCCCGGAAGCAGTAACCTCCTGGGCATCGGCGGAATATTCCACGTTGTCGCCGTTAATGATCATGGGCTGGGATTTTGTGCCGGCCTTAACTATCTCCTCGGCGCCTGATAAAGAAATATATGAAAAGAATAAAATAAAACTTAGGCAGGAAAATTTCTTGAGCATTTATTTCGGTATCTTTCTATAGTCCTCGATAAACCTCTGGATCCCCAGATCCGTGAGCGGGTGTTTGATCAACTGTTCGATTACTTTAAAAGGTATAGTGGCTATATCCGCTCCGCAAAGAGCGGCTTCCAGCACATGCACGGGATTGCGCACCGAAGCCACGATGATCTCGGTCTTAAAACCGTAATTACGATAGATAGTCTTAATATCCCGGATCAACTCCATGCCCGGCTGGCTGATATCATTCAGCCTGCCGATGAAAGGAGAAACATAATCTGCTCCAGCCTTAGCGGCCAGCAAAGCCTGGTTTGCCGAAAAACAGAGCGTAACATTGGTCTTAATGCCTTTACCGGATAAAACCTTGGCTGCTTTTATTCCGTCCTTAGTCAACGGGATCTTCACCACGATGTTTTTAGCGGTCTTGGCCAGCGCCCGCGCTTCTTCGACCATACCCTCTGCCTCCAGGCTGATCACTTCCGCGCTTACCGGCCCGGAAATTACCGAACAGATCTCCCGCAGCAATTCGTTGGCTGGCCGGGCTTCCTTGGCGATTAAGGTAGGATTGGTGGTCACCCCGTCAATCACTCCGAGGCTGACTGCCTCTTTTATCTCTTGAACATTAGCGGTATCGATAAATATCTTCATTTTATAAACCTTCCTTGACCATGATCGCAGCGCCGATCAAGCCTGCTTCATTCCCTAATTTTGCTTTAAATAACTTTACGTGCTTGGCCTGCACGCTCATGGCCTGCTTTTGGAGGGACTCCCGGATGTTTTCAAACAACACATTGCCTGCGCCGGCAACTCCTCCGCCGATAACAATAGCATCCAAGTTCAGCAGGTTGACTACCCCGGCTAAAGCAAATCCCAAATGAGCGCCTGTTTTACGCCATATGTCTATTGCCAGCCGGTTATGCTTGAGCGCAAGCCAGCTTAATTCTTCCAGCGTAATAGCGCGTTTAAAAACTCTCCTGGCTTCCTTGATGATCCTCTGGTTGCCGACATACGCCTCCAAACATCCGAAGCTTCCGCAATTACAAGGCACGCCTGCTCTTTCGTTAATCGGTAAATGGCCGATCTCACCGGCGGCGTTATTAAAGCCGCGGTAAAGTTTATTGTTCAGGATTATCCCTCCGCCTATGCCCGTGCCTAAGGTCATGCATAAAACATTGCGGTAGCCCTTAGCCGCTCCCAGCTTATGCTCGGCCAGGGACATCAGTTTAGCGTCATTATCCAGGCAGACCGGCATACCGAGTTTATTTTTCAGGATATCCCTTAAGGCTACTTCTTTCCATCCGGGAATATTGGGGAAGAAGTGTACTATCCCCCTCTTGGCATCCGTAGGCCCGGGCAGCCCAAGGCCCACTCCCAGGATCTGGGCCTTACTTAGATTATTATATTTAATGAACCTGGTTACTGAATGCACGATCCCCAGGATGAGGTCATCCTTTTCCATAAAAGAACGCGTGCTGAGGATCTCCCTGTCTTTTATCCGGTAATTTAAATCCAGGAGGGCAACTTTCAGATTGGTACCGCCTAAATCAATACAGAGAATGAATTTCTTGTTCATATTGAGGATTATTTTATCTCAAAAAATAAGAAATGACAAGCTTTTACGCCAAATATTCAGTTAGGATAGCATAACAATCTAAAAGCTACAAGGGGTATTCTCTAAAAAGCAGGGTTATTCCGGCGTATACGCGCAGACCCTGTTTCTGCCTGCCTGTTTGGCCGCGTATAAGGCTTTATCCGCGGACTCAATTAGTTTATCGGCTGTCTCGCTGCCCCGGGAAAAAGTAGCTATACCTATACTGATAGTCACTTTCAATTCCTCGTCATAGACCCGGATATTTTTCGCTTCGACTGCCTGCCGGAGGCGCTCGGCGGCAAAACGCGCCTGCTCCTTATCCGTTTCAACCAGTATAA
>JBAZIT010000018.1:0-14545 GCA_041651675.1 Candidatus Omnitrophota bacterium
TTCCTAATCTTTGAGCAGGGTTAATATTCTTCTGGATCATCAGGCTAAATTCAAGCTGTTCTTTAGTGATCACCTTAGAGTCTAAAAGTATATGTCCTATCTCTTGTACAGGCATTTTAGTTTATGAAATTAAGCTTAAGAATACTTCCATCGGGCTGCTTAAAAGTAACGCCTGAGGACTCAATTTCTTGAGCAGTTAATTTTGAGGCAATCGTATCTCCTTCTTTAAAACTGTAAGGAGCGTTTTTTAGGATGACTTGGCCTTCCTTTAAATCACCAGCTATCAATAGAAGCTGTATTTTTATATCAGAGGCATCTACCAAAGAGTCTTTTACCCCCTGGGCAGACGAACCCGGCAAGGAAGAAACTTCGGTTTTCGCCTGCGGAAGGGACTTGTCAATTTCAAAAATCTCCTTTTCCGCCTGCCTTTTCTTTAACATCAGGTCACTCTTCTCAAGGTCTAACTTGATTACCTCAAGCTCATTTTGCTTATTCTCTAAGGCCTCTCTATAGGCTTTTATTTTTTCGAAGTCTTGCTCGGAATCATCAAGCGGTTTTACTTCCTCTGCAGGCGCTTCAGCCTTGACGGAATTTTCATCTTTAACAGGAGGTTTGTTTTCCTGCGTTAAAGCCTTTTGTTTGTTATTAACGACATCCACCGCCAAAATGTTATCTTCGCAATAAACGTATTTAAACCCGGCTAAAGCTGTGACAAATAAAAATAGAACCAAAAGTCTTCTCATTTTCGCTTTCCCTCCCTTTTAAGATCCGTAAAGCCGCATGGTTAAGTTAAGGATATTCTTCTCTAAGCTTACCTCCAGGACCTCAATGGACCTGGACTTTAGCATTTTATAGAACATATCGAATAAATACGTATCAGGCTGGTTCTTTAGATCAAACCGACATAAGAGATCAACATACCTTATCCCCATATATTGGGATTCCTTAAAAAACTCCTGCGTATTTACAAGGTCTCTCGAGCCGATAATCTTTATTTCAGAAACAACGCGGTAGTAAGAAGAGAGCTCTTTTATATCGCTAAATACTTCCAGATAGAACTTGTCTAAAGATAGCGAGGTTTGGCTTCTATACTTAAGCAAAGCATCTTGCTCCTGCTTAACTGCGCTGATTCTTCCTGCGGTATTCTTTGCCTGTCCGGAAAGAAATCTAGCATCCGAAGTAAAATTCCACACCAAAACTGATAAGACCAAAGTTACAATTACAAAAAGAAAAGTTATTATTCTCATAGGTTTTTAAAGTTTATAGAGTGGACCAGCGGCTCCTAAATCAAGCCGACTGGCTCACTCACGCTTTACTCTTATTGTTTTCCCTCTTCCTGAACGCCAGCTTCAGTAGCAGGTTTGTTCTCTTTAGAGAGAAAATCAATTTTTTCGTTGTCTAAAAATAAACATAAATCATCCTGCCCCTTCTTAGACCAAGCCCCTCTTACCGGCAGATTACATACCTTGCCAACGAAATACTCGTTATGCTGTTTACTTACCTTGCGCGTGACTTTTCCGATAATAAATGACATCTGTTTCACCCCCTTCTTTTTTAGAAAATATCCAGAGTAACCTTTAACCCTGGGTTATCCTTTACTAAAATGTTTTCTACTCTTGCCTGCTTAAAAACGCGGGAGAAATTCACCTTAGTAAAAGGCTTGTCTTTTGCCTCTAAAGACACTATTGCCTCAAGCCTGTAACGGCCATTAGATGAGCTCCTTATAGTTACTGACTCTACTTTGTATTCAGGAGGCAGCGCCTTAAAAAATAAGTTAAGGAAGTAAGGAAAATTTACCTTATTCTGACGCCTTAAAATATCTTTATATTTTGTCAGGTAGGCGTGTTTTAATGCCTCATTAGAAGAGGCCTCTTCAAGCTGCAAACTCTTTAAGCGCATTGAAGCAGTTTTATTCATGCTGAAACTTCCCAAAAGTAAAATTAAGAAAAGTGTTAAAACCCCCAGCATTACCCCGAGCCTAAAAACGCGCTTTTTTGCTTCTTTTAGTTTTCTTAAACGGATGAACTGCTCAGGCAAAAGATAATGCATGGAGAACTTGCCATGCTTTAGTCCGCTTAATACCGGATAAGGATCCTGGACAATAATAATATTATCTTTAGAATCCAATCCGCTCGAGACAATCTCATCCGCTATCTCTTTGCTGTTAGTAACTAGCAGGAAGGAGATTTCTGCATCAGTTTTATTCTGAGATCTGTAGCTCTCCTGGCTCCTCATCAGCTCCCTGGTAACCTGCGTAAGTACCTTTGTGAGACGCCGGGGAGTAGTGAATACTTTGTTGTGAAAAATCGTAAGCAAAACCTGGTCGCCTAAATGATCCAAAAAGACTATTCTTTTATTATCGTCAATGAGGTTATTGTTTTTCAAGAATTCACGCAAGGCTATTCCGTAGGGAACCAGAAGCCGGACATTTTCGAATCCCAGGCATTTATAGACCTCATTAATCCTAGGCTTTTCAACAGCGATAACCTGGAATAAATTTTCCGCTATTCTCTCTGATTGTATTAGGTATTCACCGGTAAAGCTTGAGGCGATAACTTCGTCTTTCTTAAGTTGAGATTTTTCTGGGGCAGCAACCTGCTTCTGCAGAGTGTCAATAATCGCAACCGAAACTTCTCTTGTCGAGCCCTTAAAAACAGCCTGTATTTCATGCTTAGGCGCAACGCCGGTCTTAGCGTCTATATCGTAATAAACATCATTATCAAAAATTAGGTAGTTCATCTTGGTAATATTTTAGGGGTTATGAAAATTATTAACTCTGTCCGGGTATGGGTCTTACTCTTATACTCAAAAAACTTTCCGATTAACGGCAGATCGCGCAAGAGCGGTATGCCTTTTTCGCTATTATTGTCATTTGAGGTAATCAGGCCACCAACGGCGATAGTTTGGCCGTCTTTAATCTTAACTAAAGTATGCATGGACTTGGTGGAGATCTTGGGCGCCTCAATAGTCGTGCCCTGGCCCATATCAATGCTTCTTATCTGGTCAAGTGTGGTTACCACAGGAGTAAGTTGTACCAATATTTGATCATCCAGTATGCTGGCCATAAGCCGCAAAGTTACTCCTTCCTGCACTTGATCAGTAGTTGCGCTTGTGGAAGCAAGGCCTGCCGAAGAAGTTGTGGTAGTGGTGTTAGCCACGTAGCTAGTCACAGTACCCACCTGAACCATGGCTGCCTGGTTATTCAACAGCATTATCTTTGGTTGCGAAACCACTTCCACTCGTCCCTGCGACTGAAGCGCTTTGATCAACGCGCTTATTCCGCTGGAACCGATACCAGAATCATCTTTAGGGCCGGAAACAGTAAGGGTAAATAGCCCTGGAGAAAGAAGATTCTGCGCGGCAAAATTAGAAGATAGGCTCAGCTGTTTTATGTCGCCTAAGTTCTTATAAATGGCATTCCAGTCTATACCGAAGGTGTTTTCCCGAGAAAGAGTAACTTCCAGTATTTTTACTTCAACTAATATTTGTTTGTTGGTCTCAGCGTTTACCAAATCAATGTAGCTGGCTATTTTATCCAAAGCCTGCGGGCTGTCTGTTACCATGACCAGGCCTGCAAGCTTGTTAAAAGAATATTTACCGGTTGGTGAAATCATCTTCGATAGGTTTAGCTCTACATCCTTCCAAAAGGACATGGCCTCTTCCCTGCTTTCCACAAAAACCCTTGCCCCTACCTTTATATTCATGTTGGAATTGTTATTACTGCTAGAGGATGCAGTCGTTTCATCCGGCTTTGTCCAAGATTCATTGCTGATGGTGTCAGAGAAGGTTTGCGTGTTTGGCGGCAAGTTAAGCTTAAAGGTGCGCGTCTCTTGGGAAAGGATAATCAAATCATTATCTTTTAGCTTAAAGCCGCAGTTTAGGGGGAAAAGCATGGTATTTAACGCCCGCCATACAGGCACATCCTGGACATCCAGCGATACGCTGGTATTTGAATCAACATCTGGATCATAGACAACGTTGTATCCGGTCACCTCTGCGACTTTAGCAATAAGCGTTTTTAAACTTACCCCGGATGAGCGCAAGGTAATCTTTTTGCCAAAGACTAGCGGTAGTTCCGGCTTAGGGCTTTCTAATTTTTCCTTAGACTGCTGGTTTCGAGTTTCCTTTACTTGAGGAGCATCTGTCTTTAACGCTAGAGCCTCTTTCCACTCACTAACGAGTATCTTTGTCTTTTGCTCCTGGTTTAGCGCAAGTAAAAGATTCGGGCAAGACAGTAATATCCCTGACACTAAAATTAAGGTAATTAAACGCATATGGCTCTCCTCCTTCTTTTTTGTTTAATTCTTTTTTATGTTTAGCGCAGCTTATGGGATAGGTAAGTTTCTTTCTCCATTCAGCCGACTCAATCACCACTGGTTCATTATGTTCCGGGATAAACATACCGTTCTCAATGTGCGCCGGGATTTGCACGTTTTGCACAATCGGGCTTGACCAGTAAAAATAAGGAAAATCATTTCCATAGAAGTTCCCGGCGAAATCCTGTATATTTTCCTTTGCTCCCAACCTATAACCTATTTCAAAGACATTATCTTTTTTGCCAAAAGTAGAGCAGCCAGCTAACAGCAGAACAAAACTAATTGCTAAAAACTTTTTAATATATCCCATAAGGACGCTCCTTTGCGCAAGCACTAAGTGCTTCTAAATATTTACCCTCAAATTGCTGTACTTTATTCTCCAGATATTCGTTATCCTTTGCATCACTTGTAGCCAACCAGTAAAGAAACGGATCAGGCACGAGGCGGATTACGCCGCGTGATGAATCAGAGATTAAAAAAGCTTCTGAGAACTTTCCTTTCTGGGTCTGGACAGATTTTAAGAGCTCAATTTCCTTATCCGACAAAGAGGCAAAGGTTTTTAGGGAATCAACGACATTCGGCTCCTGTTTTAAAAACACTTTATTTGCGGCATTTGCTTGTATAGCAATACCGCAGTCTCCCCCGACAAGATCAACTATCTCCTGTGTTATGGCCACAGCTGAACAGTGGTATTTTCTGTAAGTCTTAAAGGAATTAGTGATAAATTCAGCGGTGTTCTTTAAACGCAGCAGGCTCCAGGCTTCATCTATGAGCAAGAATTTACGCTTAGGCTTCATTTCAGCTGATGAAACAAAATTGGTAATGAAATACATAATGTTCAGCAATACCACAAGTTGTAAATCGGAATGCGCGCTTAAATTTCCCAGCTCAAATACGGTAAACTTGGTGCCAAGATTAAATTGGTTCTGGCCATCAAAGAATCTGCCGTATGAACCTTCCCTGGTAAAAGGCGTAAGTTTTAAAGCAAGCTTTAAACCGATGCTCTCGCCTAATCCCAGTTTCCGGTTGCAGGCATGGCTTTTTAGTTTCTCAACAACATCTGACAATGTTACTTCCTCATCTTTATTCTTTCTCTCCTCATAAGCAGATAGAATCGCCTTTTGCAGAACGCCCTCCTGTTCTCTAAAAAGACGCTCTCTTTCATCGCCGCCTGAGCACATCTCGGATAATACCGTCACCAGGAAAGCCAGGTGTTCTGAATCCGGCTCTTTTAAGAAAGGATTGATTGTAACTGGATTATTCAGTTCAAACCTGATGTACTGGCCTCCTAAGATATGGCAGAGCTTCCTATAGGAATCTCCTTTGTCCAAGACAAAAAAGTGGGAGTCAAGCCGGACATTCTGCAGGATAAAGTCATTCACAAAAAAACTTTTACCCGCTCCTGATGCGCCGATAATAATCGCGTGTGGATTAGTGTTGGAGTCAAAAAAATCCCAATTAACCAATTCTCCTCTTCTATTTAGATATACTTGCGCAGGGGTTTGAGTTCCCTTGACTGAACCGTATAAAGGAAGCATATCGCTCAAGTTAGAAGAGATCATGCGCCTGGTGCGTTTGATAAACCTCTCGTAAGAGTGGTCAAAACACAAAGGCAGGCAGGATAAAAAAAGTGAAGCGCCGATAATTTCTTCTTTTAGACCTTCGCAGCCCATGCGGGATAACATATTTAAGATGTTGGCAATAGAACTCTCGCATTTTTCTTTTGAGCTTTCCGAAATAATAAAATGAATCCTGGGATAGATTATCTTATGGCCTGAGCTAAAAGTCTCTCTAATAACAGAATCAAGTTCTTCTTTTTTCTCAGAGGCCTCAATTGACTTATCGCCGAAGTAAGTAGAACGCTGCATAAAAGCAAAGGCCTTCTGCATCTTTATCCCTCTTATCGCCACTTCCTGTTTTGGTATATAAAAGTTAATCACCATAATAAAATCTTTTAATAAATCCAACATGGAAAAGCGCGTTCCCCTGGCAAGTTCTGCGGTAAACATGCCGGTCTCCGTAGATAGGGGAAGTTCCTTTAAGGTAACTACCCTAAACAGTTGACCTTCAAATTCAAAGCCCTCTAAAGAGGCTTTCGGGCAATTGTATAAAAGCTGGTCTGTGAAGAGCTCGTTTTTCCTAAATACCGGCATAGGCAGACTGTTTGCTCGTTTGGGATTCAGTAATTTATAGATAAGACAATGTAATTCTTCTTCATTAAGGCTGGAGTGCCTAATTTCACAGGCCTTAAATACGCCTTCCACCACATCAGAAAACCTGGTAACACTCTGGCAATTCACTAAGAAATCATCTGAGAGCTTTTCTTTGATCCTGTTTTTCCCGGAAAAATAGAACTGAAGTTTGTCGCCGAAATTTGTGTGCGACCAGGAAGGAAAATAACGCAAGGTAAAAAAGCAGCGTATTCTTTTTGATGAATACGGCCCGGTATGTTGCTCGAAGAAGCCAGTCTTTCCTAAATTTAGGTGCTCTAGCTTAGCTTTATTGGCTTCTCTTACTATATTATTGTCAAAACTTCCGGCGAAATCCCTGTAGCTTTGAAGTGTATCTTCAAAATCCTCATCACAAATGAGTATGAACTGGCAACTCACCAGATCTTCCGGCAACCGAATAATGACGCCCTCGATCATCTGGGCTAACTGCTCCAAATGAGCAGCGGATTTTGTTTCGCTCTCGATTAAGGAAACTTCCCAGGCCTGCCCCAAACTTCCATCTTTTAACACAAAGAAGCCGTTCTCATAACCATAATAAGGCAGCAGTTCTGTAAAAGGCATCCCTTCTTCAAGAAAAGACTCTATGGTTTGCGTCTTCATCATTTTTTGTTAACTTCCTTATACGGTACTATTAAAGGAATCTTTACCTGATCATTACTTTGTGCATCAATAAACCAACGCGAATCTTTTACCATGATATAAACCCAGTGGCCGCTGATTAAAACTTCAGGTGAATATTTTGACTTATGCGCAGGTAGCCATACAAGCCTGACATCCGCCGGCTCAACTACCGGCACATAAGGCTTAACATAGCCAAAGGCTTTATCAATTTTTAAGTTTTCCTTTATATAGTTAACTGCGTCAGCTCGACCGCTAGATACAGCTTCCAGGTATACATCCATTACCTTGCTGGGGGTTTCCTTAACTAATCCTTTAGACGCAGCACATCCGCTAGTCATCAAGAGAACCAAAATTATCGCCGGGAATTTCAAGGCCTTCAATTTGCACTCCTTTCTGGACAACTAAAACAACTTTTTTCCCTGCTTCAATTTTTACCGCAGGGATCATGGCTTGCAATTGTTTCTGATAATAGCTGGACATTCCTTGCGCGCTATTGGCTAATCCTGAAAACATAGCATAGCGTCCGGTATTACCACTAACGTTTTGAGAAGTTTGGCCGTAGGCTCCGGTAACGGTTGAAGTTTCCGCCTGGGAGAGCGCCTCAGATCCTCCTGCAAGGAATCCGGATAAAAAATTCAGGCTTAATTGTTTTCCTGTGTTGTAAATTAACTCTCCCTGTATGCCTAAACGTCCGTCGCTATCCGCTAAGTAACCTAAATTCGCCTCATGTTCAAAAACTTGTCCATTCGGCAATACTGTGGAAAAGCTTACAATCTGAATAATCGCCCTTTTTGAAACCACGTCTCCTACAGCCTTGCCAATAGCAAAAGCCCCTTTTAGAGGAATCCTTGTGTTATTCGGGCCGTAAAAGGCCTCATCCACGCTGATTAATACCGGAAGAGGGTTATTTTCATTAGCAGGGGCATACACGCCGGTAAGAAGAGTGCATTTAACAAAGCTTCCCAAAGGAAGATAAACATACCTCTTCCCGGGAGCTTTTTCCTCAATCTTGATTTCGCCGACTTTAGCCATCTCCAGATTAATTATCTTGCCGGCTGGTTGCGACATAGAAAGAGGATTGTTTTGCGCTTCTTCAATAGAACCGGTGCTCTGCCCCCGCTCAAGGTTTTTCTTGGTTAAGCCAGTGTTTTGCTCCAACTTATCCGTTACTCTTTTGTCCAAGTCTATGGCTATTTTACTAATCTGGCTTTGATTCTTGCGTGACTCTTGTGCATTTTTCTCTAAAGAACTAATACGCTCTGAAAAAGAATCAAACTTTGAGCTGATATCGTAATACTGCTTTTCAATGCGTGAAACATAAGACTTTGTGTCTACGGAACCGACTAAGACGCCGACATCTTTATCCCCAGCCAAACCAGCGGTTTTTTTAGTTTCAACTAACCCTAAGCCTTTCTGTATCTTCTGGGTTTCCTTGCTTCCGGCAAACAGCAAAAACACCAAGACAATAACTAAACAGGAAATAACCACGAAAGCTAATTTCGGATTATTGCGCAACACTGGCGGAAGCTTATTAAATCCGGGAATTTTATCAAGAGGTATTTTCATTGTGTTAACCCTTCTACAAACATATAAGCCTTGGTGGTATGACCTGAGGGTTTCTTATTAGCATCGTGAGGCTGCGCCTCCAATATCTGGCTGTCTACACTTATAGCCAATAAGCCCGGAAACTCTATATGCTCAATAGGCACAACAACAGGCTTGTCCCCGAGATTCTCAAAAGTCAAAACAAAGGCTTTAAGTTTACTGGAAAGCTCATAAGCCTCATCAATAATGATACGGATTCTTCCGTTATTAAAAATCTCTTGAGGGTGTAGCTTTGAGCTAACTGAACCAGGCGGCTGCTTGCCGGTAAGAAGCGCTTTCATTAGTTCAACCGTATTTGCTGTGTCTCTGCCTTGCTCTGTACTTACTTCCTGATGAGGTTTTTTAATCTTTATGCGGGTAGCTGCTTGTGTCTCATCCATGATTAGGTGCAGGCAATAGGAAACATTATCCTGGGTGACCACGTATAGTTGAGATTCTAAATTTTCTCTTGGCAGTAAGAAAATCCTGTTTCCAAGCGTTTCAATCTGCAGGGTTTCGTTTGCCACGCTTTTTGTAACATTGGCGATTTTGTCCGGGAATTCCGCTTCTGTAATCATTCCTACTTTTAATCTTAAAGATATCTCATCACTAGAATCCGATACACCAGAAGCATTGGCCTGCCCTGCTAGGAATAGCCCAGAAACAATCATTAAGATAGATAATTTTTTAAGTATTTTCATTGTGTCTCTACCTCTTCCTGTTTTACTCCCGCTATCACCAGGCCGTAAGGATTGGTCTCAATAGGCGGGATTCTTTGCAACGTCATAATGTAACGAAGTATACGGTCATCCAGTTTTTCTTTACCCATAAAAATAATCTTTTCTCCAGTGAGTGTTACTTTAAAATCCGTACCTGAGTTTTCCGATTCAGGGTCTTTGCTCAGGGAAAATAACGATGAGATGTTGTCGCGCGTAACTCTTGATATTTCATCTTCAAGGCTTGCCTTTGTCCTAGAAAGTAGCCCCGGCGCCATATAACGCATTGCTCTTTGGTAAGTATCCTTGACTGTGAGAGACGTAAAGTTATTGCGGTTTAAGAGCCAGTTTGAAGCAAAGCCACAGACCACTGTTTTATCTATGCGGTTTGGATAAGCCACACCTGCTTCCTGAGCGCTAGGGATGTAATAAATGGACTGGGGCTTTGTGGATACCTTAAATAAAGTAACCAGTAAAGCTATGCAAAATACAATCACAGCATAAAAGCTGATCCCCAAAAAGGCAGATGTTTGTTCGGCATGAGCCCATTTCTCAACAAAACCAGTGCGTTTTACTTTTTCGGGTCTAAAATCATTCATGGCAAATAAAAAAGGGCTGGCTTCCTGAAATTGCTTTCAGAAAACCAGCCCAGTTTTTCTCTGATCTATTGTTCAGACCGAGGATACTGCGACTGAAAATTTACTTTACCTAATTACATTTATTTTATACATCTTAGCTTTTCACTTGTCAAGTATTTTCTTTTGAGAGAAATATTTTTAAAATCTATTTGAATTACTTTATTTAGTTTTATTTGCACTTACCTTATTACCGACCATACCAAAGAAACCACCCACCCTAAGACAGTCCAGCCTAAAAGCAGGTTTAATAAAAATATAGCCAGTTTATTTTTATGCTGCCTTAAGAACGCAATCAAAGTCGGCAAAAAGTAAAGGGCAAAAATTAAAACTACCAATAAGAGTTCTAGTATTGTGAAATTCTGCATCTGCATTTTTAATCCTCTCTCCTAAAAACCGAATACCGGTTGACTATTTTTGGCGGATCAATTAACCCTTTTATCCGAATCCCGTGTTTATAAAACAAATGTGTAATATAGCCCTGGGGCTTACCTTGTTTTATCAACCTTAAAAACATCCAGCCTCCAAAGAATACAAGGCCTGCGTAAAAGGTATCAAAGAAAAGTATCATAGAACCGCAGGCTAGGGCTAATATCCCTATATCTTCAGGCTCAAGCCCAAAGAGAAGCAGGGGTTTATCAATGGTACGCAGGCATTTTCTCATTATTGTTTAAACAATCCCTCCAAGATCTTTGGTATAAACATAAGGATCATAAACCCAAAACCGCAGGCAATAGCTACCCCCTGTTTTCCGTTTAGAAGCGCCATTACTCCGGCAATAAGCAGTATAGCCCCTAGGATTCTTGACACAGGCCCAGTAAGTATATTGATTATAAAAGTGGCAAAATCTCCTACTACCTGCTGTTGTTGGGAGGTATCTATGTCCGCCAAAACATAAGGCGCAACCACCATCGAAAGCCCAAGGACTAAACATAAGACCGCAAAAGTCTTTAACATAAACCTCTTTCTTTTAATGTCTCTGTACATATTCTTTTCCTCCTCTCGTTTTATGCAACTTGTTTATCATTATATTCAAACGAACTTGAAATAAACCTGTCCCTTTCTGCCTTATCAAACAAAAACTCATGATTAGCGATCACCGTGAGCTTTCCTCTTGAAAAAATAACGGATTTAGAAAAGGGTAGCCTTAAAAACACATTCTCTGAGATGTAGTTTTTAGTAGCAGTCCGGATATTACCCTGGGCAGATCTTAGCCCGTCAAACTTCGCGCCTATCTTATCAGTAGTTATATTATCCACCTGGAATACGCTTTTGTCCTGATAGGTGGTCTGTCCTGTTTTATCTGACCAGAATTTTGCATCAAAGGGGTCCTCCTGCATGAAAATTACCTTGGTTGCGGAATTGGTAAAAATGGCGTTTTCAAATGCTGGCGATACATTGGATAAGTTTCCCCGCGACTGATTAGATAAAACCAAGCAAAAATTAGCGCTCCTTACCTTAGAGATTACATCTACAAAATGCGAGCAGGCTAAATTCTGAAATTCATCAATAAAGATAAAGTAGGGCGGATCGGTTTCCTTGCGTGATACAGCCTGGGACTTAAGATCGATGATCAGCATTTTTCCTATTGCCTCAGCTAGGCGCGTATTCACCTGACTTTTTAGCGCAAAAAATACCACATCCCCATCCTTGATCACTTTAGCTAAATCCAGCTCATCCCGGTTTATTACTTCAATTCCCGCAATCCAGGAAATTGCTGCCAAAAGGCCCTTAACTTCCTGGGCGCTTACATCCGTTCTCTCCAAGAAGCTAGGATCCTCCAAAGCGTCCTTGACCGAAAGAAAGTTTATCACTTTCTTTCCCTGAACCATTTCTTTTAATAATTCAACAAAAGTCATCGCCTGCACGTTAGAGTAAAAACCTGCCGGACCATGATAAATCAATTCCAGCGCAGTCATAATCCTGTCTACCTTGGAATGGATATCGCCAGAAGATAGCGGATTGTATCCTACTGACGGCTCATTAGGGTCAATACTGAAATAATAAAACTTCCTGCCTTTTTCTTTCGCCCTTTGCTGAACGTACTTCTTAAAAACATCATCGCCCTTAAAGTCAATAAAACAACAGCCCCTTCCTTTTTCTATCGCCTGCCTGCTTAAAGGGAGTATGACTAAAGAGGTTTTCCCGCCTCCTGTAGGTCCCAATACATGCAGGTGGCGGTTAAGCGTGCTTTCCTCAATAACAATATCCTGTTTATTATCTGAGACAGCCAAAAAATACTTGTCTGTTTTGCTATACTGGCTTAACTTCTTATTAATATCGTAATGCACTTTTTTAAACTCAACCGTCTCAATGGAAAGTTCTTTTCTCTTTAAAGTGTCTTTGTCGATTTTGAAGAAATCCTCAAGCTCGCGTTTTTTGCGCGGCAAGATATGCTTAAACACATAAACAACAGCCAAAACCACAAAACTAATAACATATAATCCTGCGGCAATCAGCAAAAACAACCTGCCTTCCTTGACTATAAAACCGTTCCAGAAGCTCCAGAGGACTACCTGATTACCGTCATTAGCAAAGGCTAGATTTATATCGTGATATCCAATCCTGCCAAACCAGTAAGCAAATACCCAGAATAAGTAATATCCCCATAGCCAAAAGCCTCTTGTCGCTAAAGCGATAAAGAAAATTACTATACCTACCAAACCTAATATGTCGTAAGGAAGCATATTATCTTTAAAGATATTTCCCATCGCCCTTGACAAAAGTACTGTGTCAGAATAGGCCCAAGGATACTTCTCTTCCAGTCTTGCAAGAAAAAGATAGGGCTTTAACTTTTCCATCTCCTTGGTCCTGCCGTTTACTTTAAGAAAATCATTAAGCTGGCTTACTGACATGCTTCCCAATCTACGCTTAGGATTCTTTAGCTCATGGGCTATGGCGCGGGAATAGCTTCCAGTTAGAGCAAAGGTCTCCTTAAAACTAGAATCGGCATCAGAAGGCGTAAAATCAAAGTTCCAGGTTCCAGGAATCTCAAAATAACCGGTTATCTTAAAATAGGTTGAGTCTTGTTTAGATTTATTGGTTTCTTTTGGCGGTACAATCATTACCAAAGCTTTGCTGCCTGAAATCTCACTAAGAGATGAACCTAAAAGGGTATCCTTCATTACCACAGGAATATTCGTATAGGGCCCCAAAATAACACCCTTTCTACCGTAGTTAAGGCCAATATACCAACCAAACCCGATGTAGATAAGTGGAAACAGTAGCAATATAATTATAAACAGTCTTTTTAAGCTAAAGGGTTTGTCCATGACTTTGTCCTCCCACTTTTAATAACCCGACCGCTTCTTCCAGGTGGATTAATCTATTCTGATAAAAACACATCCCCAACTCAAGCATCCCCAAATCAGCCAGAATAAAAGCTTTTGAGCAAAATTCCGGTGCGAGATTATACAACCTCATCCTTAAGCCATCATAATTAAACCTGCTTGAAGCAACTATTAAAACGCAGTGGTACCTGGAAATCTTTTCGATATCGTAGCGGTATCTTTTAACGAAGTTCTTTAAAATACCCAGCTTTTTATACCGAGTTTCTACTTCCAAAGCTACATTCATTCCATCCTTAAGTATGATTAAACCATCGGGAATTTTTTCCCCGGATCTCTTACCTTTCCTTATGTCCCACTCGCATACCCATTCTTTAATATCTAGGTGGCTTTTAAGGATAACAAAAGCCTCTATCATATTACTATGGTGAATAAAGGTATTTAACCCGGCATGGCTCTTCTCAAAATAGTAATGCTCAACCATAGCCTGATCGCAAATCATTTCTTTGCCTTTATAGGTCAAATAGTAGATTTTTGTCTTAAATAAAGACTCATAGTAAGCGCTGATAAAACCCTCTCTAAGGGAATAATCTATAAGCCAACGCGTAAAAGATAGATTCATTACCACCTGGATAAACATCTCTAATTGCTTTCGTGTTGCGTATCGGAAAGTATAGATAAAAATGAGTATTGACTTAATTCTGCGTATTTGTTCTTCTTTTGTTAATCTTCCTCTTTTCATAATCTTGCCTTTCTTGCCCCGCCCTGCCCTTGTGGGTTTTTGGTTGTGGGTTGGGTTTGGGTGATTTTGTTTGGAACGAGCGTGCGGTAGCCTTCGAGAGGGTTGTTGACGAAATCACCTGAAGGCATACCGCCCGCTATTAGCTTTAAGTGCTTGGGGATATTAAACATACTTAAAAAATAATTCGCAAAATAATTAGCGTAATCAAATTTAGGAAATTCGCATCTAGCTGCTAGTTTTTTAAGAATTAATTTGTGCATTAATTTATCCATCTAAACTCCCATTTTAGATCCTACTTTACCCATTCCCTTGTCCGCATGAAGAGTTAAGGCAGTAGCTGCTTCTCCTATGCCGGATAATACACCTTTAGTCATAAACCAAGCTATCCCTGGAGACATAACCAGAAGCACCCC
>JBAZIT010000019.1:0-14256 GCA_041651675.1 Candidatus Omnitrophota bacterium
GCGAGACCGCATCCTTGATCCCGAATTTATTTATGGATTCGGTTATTTTATTGGGAGTGAATTTTTCGGCTGCCCAGGCAGTCAATACCGACATGCCTTCCGTATCTACGCTGACAATATAAGCCGGAATCTTGCTGGCCTCTACTTCTCCCAGGACCGTATAATATGAAAGGGAAAAATTAGTCGTGATCAATACCGGCGATTTGTCATTGACCTGCCCTATCGGATAAAGCTTGGGTTCGATCTGGAGCGGTTTTTGCGGGTCAGTGTAGATATTCTGCCGCAAGGTCAGAAGCGCCAGGATCTGCCAGGGCAGTATACCTTTCATCAGGACAATCCCGGCATATTTGGAAATATATGTAGCGGCTTCCTGCGCTTCCTCATAAGGGTCATCCTGTTCAATAACGGCTAAAGACGGATAACCGAGGCTGCGCTCGGATTTTTTTAAGGCCAGCCTGCGGCCTTGCGTCAAATCCCAGATCTTTTCAGAGATGGGCTTTTTCCCTGTTTCGATGACCAGATCGTTTACTCCCTGGCTGGCGAGGGCAACAGCCAGTCCGGAAACCTGCTCCAGGCCTTCTCCGTAAACGACTAAAGCTGCCTTATATTCCTTAGCCAACTTGCCGACTTCATTCAGATTTTCTTTAGTGGCATGGTAGATCAGCGGGCTTTGGCCTTTTAAGAGTTCCAACCCGCCTTTTAAAGCCTGCGTATCCTTAGCCATCAGCACCAGGGCCAAAGGAGTAGCAGCTGATACAAGCTTGACCGCAGCGATAAACCTCGCGCTGTCATTGTTCTGCCGGACAGCTACCAGGTTAACCTCCAGGCTCTGGCCGACGCGTTCAAATTTCAACTGGTTTATTTTTTCGATCTTAGCTTTAATCTCGCTGTCGCTAAGGTTATCCTCCAGGATAAAACCGATGCCAGTGGCCCGGTGAAATTTCTCTTCGTGCCGGAACATTACAGTCTCATTGCCGATCTCCAGGCGCGCCTCGCCTGCGCCAACAGTGATCAATTTTATCGGCGGCAGAGCCTGGGCTTCTAACTTCTCTTTAACTTCGGCAGTTAAATGCGGGCATTTGTCAATACCGACTGCTTTTTTGGCCAATTGCATGGCAAAGGCCAGGCAGGTGGCAAAACCGCATTCACGGCAATTTGTCTTTGGCAGTAACTTGTAAATATCCAATCCTGATAAGCCCATAGTTGCTTACTCCTTATTTGAGGGTAAATATTTTCTCTTTATTTATCTTCAATAATTTCCGGGCAAACCTCTCGCAAGCGGCATGCCCCTCTAAATTATCCAGTTCTTTGATCAAAGATTCTTTAAGCCCGAGCGTAACTGTCCGGCCGTCCCTGGCGTTACGTATGCTGATCTTTAGGCTGCCGGAAGCATATCTCCTGATATTTCCTTTACCGTAGGTGGCACCGGTGGATAATTGCAATCCGTCGATAAGGCAGGACTTGGGCTTAATGTTGGCGCCATAGACCTTGACTTCCGTCCCGAAATATTTTTTAGCGCCGGTTTTTTTTAAGCCCAGCTCTCCGGCAAGCAGGCCTAAAACTAAATACGGCCCAAGGTGGCCATGGAATTTTATCGCTTCTTTTAAAGGGGTCATTTATTAACCAAACTGGCAAAATATCCCGCGCCAAAGCCATTATCGATATTTACCGTGGCTATGCCCGGAGAACAGCTGCTTAACATAGTCAATAGTGCTGCCAGGCCTTCAAAGTTGGCCCCGTAACCGCAGCTCGTCGGCACGGCGACTACCGGGACGCTGACCAGGCCGGCGACTAAACTGGCGAGCGCGCCTTCCATTCCGGCAACCACAACGATAACTTTCGCGCTTTTTAAAAGAGATTCATGGTGCATGAGGCGGTGCACTCCTGCTACTCCCACATCATAGAGCCTCTCTACGCAATTACCCATGACCTCCAGAGTGACCACGGCTTCTTCGGCTATCGGAAGATCCGCTGTGCCTGCAGAGATCACCAGGACCAGCCCTTTTTTCGCGGGCAAACCCTTTCTGACTAAAAAACCGGCCCTGGCTAAAGGATTATATTTTAATCCAAGGATTTTCTTTTTAAGATAAATAAAGGTTTTCCGGTCTAACCTGGTAAGCAAGAGATCCTGTTTATTTTTTATTAACTGGCTGGCTATCCTGGCGATATGCTCCCTGGATTTGCCCGGGCAGTAGATTACTTCGGCAAAACCGCGGCGTTTCTGCCTGTCAATATCCACCTTGGCAAATCCTAAATCACAAAAACCGGGTCTTGGAGACATTATATTATTTTATTCATTAACCCCGTAAGAGTATTATCAGCAACAAGATCACCGCTAAGGCGGACAGTATATAAAAATCGTTGAAATAGAAAAAATCTTTCAGCTTATCCCCAAAACCGCTCTTAGCCAAAGGCTCAACCTGAGGAGAAGAGGCCGGGCGGAATGATTTTTGATACCCGAGCACCTGGTCTTTTTTAAATCTTAAATATACACCGCCTACCTTATACGCCGGCAGGGCGCGGCTCTCCGCCAAATTCATAACTTCTCTTTCCGAAATATTCAGCAGCAGAGAAACTTCCCTTACCGTTAAAAGCTTTTCGTCAGCCATGATTTTACCTGCCGTTTACTTATCGATTTTTCCCGACGCCACCCAGGAATCAATCGCCTTTCTTTCAAATTTCCAATCGTTGCCTTCTTTATTCCCGGGAACCTTGCCTGAATTTGCCCATTCCATGATCGAACTAAGGTCTACTTCCAGGTACCTGGCCAGTTCTTCGGCGTTTAAAAAATCATGCAGCATGAAACATCTGCCTTCCAGGATCGCGCCCTCGGCGACATTCAGTTTAGCCGGGTAGATGTCTCCCTCTACTATTGCCGAAGGAAGAATAGTTAATCTTTCTCTGGCAGTTATCCTGCCTTTTACCCTGCCGCCGATGATCACATTATCGCCGAGAATGTCCGCAAAAACTACTGCTGTCGGCCCGACCGTTAAATTACCCCGGGTCTCCAGATTCCCTTCGAACTTACCGTTAATGCGTAGGTTTACGGCATCTTTAAAAGTTAAACTGCCCTGCATGGAGGCGTCAACATCCAGGATCTTTTCTTCCAGCTTTTTCTTGAAAGCCATAACCCACCTCCTTACCCGTAAGGGTGTATCCGCGCGTCGCTTTTAGCGCGAAGTATTATCCTTAGATTTCTTCTCTTTTTCCTCGGTAAAAATAAACCCTTCAACATACCTTAGCAAAAAAAGGGCAGCGAAAGCTAAAGCCGTAGTATAAACGGCTGCCCGCAAGAAACCGCAGCCACTGGCCAACCCGATCCCGGCTACTACCCAGAGGCTGGCAGCGGTAGTCAATCCTTTGACCCCTTCTCTCTCGCGGATAATCGTTCCGGCGCCTAAAAAACCGATGCCGGTAATCACGCCGGCAGCAATACGCGCAGGATCCACATTCGTTATCCCTTTATATATATCAAAAACATAGAGCGATGTCAACATTATAAGGCAGGAACCTAAAGCTACCAGGATATGCGTGCGCAGGCCGGCCGTCCTTTTATGCAGCTGGCGCTCAAAACCGATAAAACCGCTCAAAATTACCGTTACCAGTAAACGTAAAATTATCTGGCCATCTGTAAGCATATTTGCCTTCCTGACTGCCTATCGGCAGTCCTGCCTGCTCAAGAACAGGCTAATTTAAATCCGCGGTTAAGGTCAGCTCCGACCGGCACCCTTTCCTAAACAACTGATAAGCCAGGCCGGCGACCATTGCCGCATTGTCCATACAAAGCTGCGCAGACGGAAAATAACAATTTAAATTATGCTCGGCCGCTGCCGCCAGGAATTTGCTCCTTAAACACCGGTTAGCCGCGACTCCTCCGCCGATAACCAGGCGGTTGGATTTTTTCATCTTACAGGCTAATACGGCTTTTTTAACCAGCGTATCGGTCACCGCTTCCTGGAAAGAAGCGCTGATATCCGCTTTTTCTCCGCTGCTTAAACGCCTGCCTTTTACATAATACAATACCGCGGTCTTTATGCCGCTAAAGCTGAAGTCCAGCGCTCCTTTCGTCCCGGAACAGTTGAACCTGATCTTCTTAGGCTCGCCGGAAGCGGCTATTTTTTCGATTGCCGGCCCTCCCGGATAGCCTAAGCCTAAAATCTTGGCTACCTTATCAAAAGCTTCTCCGCAGGCATCATCCCGGGTCTCTCCCAATACTTCTATTTTGTCAAAATCGCGGATATAGAATAAACTCGTATGGCCGCCGGAAACAACCAGCGACACAAATGGTAATTTGATCTTTTCGCCGGCCAGGAAATTAGCGTAAAAATGGCTGTAGACATGGTTGACGCCTAATAAGGGCCTGGCTAAACCCAAACTTAAAGACTTGGCAAATGAAATCCCGACTAACAAGGAACCGAGTAATCCCGGGCCGCTGGTCACAGCGACCAGGTCAATGTCCTTTAATTTTATTTTAGCTTTTTTAAGCGCGCTCCCCGCGATAGCGGAAATTGTCTCCAGCTGCATGCGGGAGGCGATCTCGGGGATTATCCCTCCGTATTTTTGATGAAATTCCAGACTGGAAGCAACTGTGTTAGCTAAAACCTCCCGGCCGTCGCGCACAAGCGCAGCGGAAGTTTCATCGCAGGATGTTTCTATGCCCAGCACGATCACTTGACCATCTCCGACAGAAATACGAATTTATACCCTTCCTTAGCCAGAAGAGGCATAACCTCTTTTAAGACTTCCAGAGTGGCCCTGCGGTCATGGCCTATGCCTATCGCAAAACCATGCTGCCTGGCCTTAACTTTTAATTCATAGATCTGCTGTTTTATGTATCCTTTATCTTCTTTATTGTCCAGGAATATGTCGCGCTTGAAAAAAGTCAGGTTAAGTTTACGCGCTAAACGGGAGCAGACGGATTTGGAGGTCACATAGCTGTCTAAAAAATAAAGATGCCTGCGTTTTAATTCTTTCAGGACGATCCCCATTGTCCTCAAATCACTGGTTGCCCTTGAACCCATATGGTTGGAGATGCCTCTGGCGTAAGTTATGCTGGCCAGATCTTTGTCTAATATCCGCAGTATTTGGGCCTCTTCCAGGGATGTCTTGATCGTGTTCTTTTCCAGGCCGTTTTTTTCTTCGGGCTCCATCGGCAAATGCAGGATCACCTCAAAGCCCCGGCTATGTAATTCTTCGGAAATTATCCCCGAATATTTCAGGTTAGGCAAAACCGCCGCCGTAATCGGGTATTTGATATCTTCTACCAGGCCGAGATTGTTTAAATTATACCCCCAATCATCCAGGACAATAGCGATCTTGCCTTTGATCGCCAAACGGGGCCTTACCCGCTCCCTGGGTTTTCCGCTGAGAATGAAAATTCCCGTTGCCAGGACAACTAGGGCCAGGATAACGATGATAAGTTTTTTCATTATTTAGCCGCCCCGGATTTATCCTCTTCCCTGGATTTCAGGAAGTTGAGCGCAGCCATCACCTGAGTGTCGGTTTTATAATCCCAGGGGCCCTTGTTTTTCCCTGAATAAGTGCTTAAGCCCGCTTCTTCCAGCAATTCCTGGTTGGCGGCTGGTTTAGGAGCAGTATCTAAAATAATATCCGGGGTAACGCCTTTACCGTGGATCTCTTTACCGGAAGGAGTGAAATATTTACTGGTAGTGAGCCTGAGCGCCGAACCATCGCTTAAAGGTATGACTGTCTGCACCGAACCCTTGCCAAAAGATTTGGCCCCTAATACTGTAGCGCGTTGATAATCCTGTAATGCCCCGGCAATGATTTCGCTTCCGGAAGCAGAACCCGCATTGATCAGGATGACTAACGGCAGGGTCAACTCGGGGTGTCTGGCTTTAGAAATAAACCGCATATTCTGGTCCTCTTTCCTGCCTTTGGTATAAGCGATCAATTTACCATTGGGGACAAACTCTCCGGTTATCTCCAAGGCGCTCTCCAATAACCCTCCGGGATTATTGCGCAGGTCCAGTATCAACGCCTTCATCTTAAGCCGGGAAAGTTTCTGCACAGCGGCCTTAAAATCCCTGGGGGTATTTTCCCGGAATTCTACCAAGCGTATATATCCGATACCGTCAGTCAAAATCCTGGTTTCCTTGATATCATTGATCTTGATCATTGCCCGGACGATCTTGAATTCCGATATTTTTTTCGTAGATTCCCTTAAGATCGTTAAGGTCACCGCGCTCCCGGGCTTACCGCGCAGTTTTTTAGTCACGGCGTTCAGGTCCATCCCCCGGGTTAATTCGTTATCGATCTTCAGGATCCGGTCTCCCGGCTCAAGCCCTGCCTGCCAGGCCGGCGTGTCCTCAAGAGGCGTAATGATCGTAAGCTGGCCGTCTTTTAAGCTGATCTCGACTCCCAGCCCTCCGAATTCGCCTTCGGTGTCCACTTTTAATTCATTGTAAGTATCCGGGTCCATGAACTGGCTGTGCGGGTCCAGGGAAGAAAGCATTCCTTTTAACGCCCCGTAGATCAGGTCTTTTGCTTTTACTTCATCTACATAATCCGTTTCAATGACGGCCAGGGCATCTGAAAAAAGCTGCACCTGGCGGTACAGCTCATCCCTGCTTTTCCTGTCTAAGGAAATTGCCAGCGAAACCGAAGAAAAAAATAATAACAGGACAATGAAAACAATAAATAGTTTCTTACGCACTCTCCAGCCTCTTTCTAAGCAACTCCTGCACTATCTTAGGGTTGGCTTTTCCGCCGCTTTTACGCATTACCTGGCCGACTAAAAACATAAGCGCGTTAGCTTTACCGGCTTTAAAATCAGCTACGGACTTAGGATTTTCTTTGAGTACTTCTTCAATAACACTATTCAAACTTCCGGAATCAGAGATCTGGGCCAGATTCTTTTCGGTGATTATTACTAGGGCGGGCTTGCCGGTATTAACCATCTCTTCTAAAACCGCTTTCCCGGTAAGATTAGAAATAACCTGTTTTTTCTCAACTAATTCGATCAATTCAACCAAACCTTCAGGCCTAATCCCCAACTCCGAAATCTCGCAGGATTTACTGCCGGCTAAGGCAGCCAACGGCCCGGTAATCCAATTTACAACCGGCTTCTTATTACTATCGGCGAATATTTTCATGGCCTCTTCGCTAAACTGCGCTGTCTTTCTGGAAACGGCTGAAGCTTTGGCATCATATTCGCTCAGCCCATAATCTTTAATAAATCGCTGCATTTTTTCTTTGGGCAGCTCAGGTATGGTTTTTTTGATCTCGGCGATCATATCTTCCTTAATTATAAAAGGCGGCAGATCCGGTTCAGGAAAATAACGGTAATCTTTAGCACCTTCTTTAGTGCGCATGGCGATTGTTTCCTGGGCCTTGGCGTCCCAGAGCCGCGTATCCTGTATAAGCCTTTCTCCGGAATCCAGCATTTCACTCTGGCGTTTGATCTCATAGCTCAAGGCATCCTTAACACCCTTAAACGAATTCATATTCTTTAATTCTGTTTTTACTCCCAGAGTTTTTGCGCCGGCCGGCCTTAATGAGATATTAGCATCGCACCTGAGCGAGCCCTTTTCCATATCGCAGTCCGAAACATCCAGATACTGGATAGTGCTTTTTAGCGTAGCTAAATATTCATAAGCTTCTTCCGGAGAATTAATATCCGGCTCGCTGACGATCTCTAAAAGCGGTATGCCTGTGCGGTTAAAGTCCACCAGGCTGGAGTTTTCCTGATGCATAAGTTTACCGGCATCCTCTTCCATATGCACGCGGGTAATGCCGATCCGCTTGGATTTACCACCCAGCTCAATATCCAAAAAACCGCGGACAGATAAAGGCAAGTCATACTGCGAGACCTGGTAATTTTTTGGTAAGTCCGGATAAAAATAATTCTTCCGGTCGAATTTGGTATACTCCTGGACCTGGCAGTTTAAAGCCAGCGCGACTTTAATGGCATAATCCAAAGCCCTCTGATTATAAACCGGTAAAGAACCGGGAAAACCCAGGCAGACCGGGCAGACTTGCGTATTCGGTTCCTGGCCAAATTCCGTGGAACAGCCGCAAAAAGCCTTAGTTTTAGTATTCAGGTGCAGGTGGACCTCTAACCCGATGACTGCTTCGTATTTCATAATTTTGGTTTCATTTTGTGCCACTCGGTATTTTGTTCATAAGTATAAGCCAGGCGAAAAAGCATCTCTTCGTTCAAATGCCTGCTTAAGATCTGCAACCCCACTGGCAATCCTTCTTTGGTCAGGCCGCAAGGCACGGATATTGCCGGAATCCCGGCTAGGTTGACTGAAATAGTATAAATATCCGACAGGTACATCTTTAACGGGTCATCTACCTTCTCGCCGATCTTAAATGCTGGAGTAGGCGAAGTCGGAGTAATAATACAATCCAGGTCTTTAAAAACATTATCAAAATCCTGCTTGATCAACGTGCGCACCTTTAAAGCCCGCAGGTAGTAAGCGTCATAGTAGCCGTGCGACAAAGCAAATGTCCCTAAAAGTATCCTGCGCTTGGCCTCGTCGCCGAATCCCAGGCTGCGGGTTTTTTTATACATATCAATCAAGCCCTGGGCCTTAGCCCGCAAGCCATACTGCACCCCGTCAAACCTGGCCAGGTTAGAACTGGCTTCAGCAGTAGCAATAATATAATAAACCGGCACAGCGTATTCACTGTGCGGCAAACTTACTTCCTTAAATTGCGCGCCCAAAGCCTTTAATTTATTAATCGCTTCTTCTATAATTCTCTTAACTTCGGGGTCCAACCCCTCCACAAAATATTCTTTAGGGATCCCTACTTTTATCCCTTTTACATCGTTGATCAGCGCTTTGGTATAATCCGGAACAGGCGTATTAATAGAAGTAGAATCCTGGGGGTCATAACCGGAGATGATATTCATTAAAACTGCTGCGTCTTCTACGTCTTTGGTCAGCGGCCCTATCTGGTCAAGGCTGGAGGCAAAAGCGATCAAGCCAAAACGCGATACCCGGCCATAGGTCGGCTTTAACCCGACTACTCCGCAAAAAGATGCCGGCTGGCGGATAGAGCCGCCGGTATCTGAACCTAAAGCCCAGATTGCCTCATCCGCCGCTACTGCTGCTGCCGAACCGCCGGATGAACCTCCCGGCACACATTCTAAATTCCAGGGATTATGCGTCGGCCCAAAACAGGAATTTTCGGTAGATGAGCCGAAAGCAAACTCATCCATATTGCACTTTATTCCCAGGAAACTGTTGCCCGAAGCAATTATTTTATTGATTACAGTAGCGTTATACGGCGGGTTAAATCCTGCAAGAATCTTTGAGCAGCATTCAGTATTATATCCATCGGTACAGATATTATCTTTGATTGATACGGGAATCCCGTTTGATTTGGAGCCCGGAGCCAAAAGCGTAGAGCTAAAAGCCCGAACGTATGCTTGAACCTTAGCATCTATTCCTTTGATCCGCTTAGTTAAATCTGAAACGATTTGTTCGGAAGTGGTTTCATTTTTCTGGATTTTTTCGAGAAGTTCGTGGGCGGTTAATTTATAGAGTTCCATCTTATTCAATTACCTTGGGGACAACAAAGAAATTACCTTGTTTTTCCGGGGCATTCTTGAGCGTCTTCTCAATCGGCAGCGAGCTTTTAGGCTCATCTTCTCGCAACACATTACTTATGGGAAGGATATGGCTGGTCGGAGCGATATTCTCGGTGTTTAAAGAGCTCAATTTATCAATAAAGGCTAAAATGTGTTCTAGCTGGCCGGAGAGTTTTTTCAATTCCTCTGCTCCCAGCTCGATTCGCGCCAAATGCGCCACATCCTCAACTGTTTTTTTGTCGATACTCATAGCGCTCCTTATAGTTATAGAAAATTATATTATCATCCCCGGAGCTAAAAGTCAAACATAATCACAAGCGTTTCCTTGACAAAAAGCTTAAATCAGTTAGAATAATCTAATATGAAATCCCAAAGCAAAAAACCCAAATATTACCTGAATGAGGCCGGAGAATTCGTTATTGAAAACTATAACTACTCCAAGCCTTTCGCCAACTTCTTCCCCGGGATAGCCGGCAGGTATGGCATACCGATGTGGACGTTTTATGTCAACCGGGGCCAGGCTATTTCCAGCTTCGGGGTCAGAGACAAAGACCATTCTATACTGGAATTTCTTCCCGCGAACAAGGCCTGGCAGCTGGTCAGCAGCCAGGGCTTTCGCACTTTTATCAAAATAACCTCCCAAAATAAGACAGTTTTTTATGAACCTTTCCATAACGGTTTTAGTAATCTCGGTTATAACCTAACTAATAGGATGCTGATCCGGCCGGAGGGCCTGGCGCTTGAAGAAACAAACCGCTCCCTGGGGCTAAACATAAAAGTAGAATATTTTAATATTCCCGGTGACAATTACGCCGGCCTGGCTAGAATTTTGAGCGTTAATAATATTGGCAATAAAGACAGGAATATGGAGCTGGTTGACGGCCTTCCGCAGATAGTCCCGTTCGGCACAAATAATTTCTTCCTGAAAAAAATGTCCCGGACTATCGAGGCCTGGATGGCTGTTGAAAACCTTAAGAACAAAGCTCCCTTCTTCCGCCTGAAAGTTGACCCGGTTGACCGGCCGGAGGTCATTCATATCAATGAAGGAAACTTTGCGCTGGGTTTTTCTTTTACAGGAAAGAAGGCGGAATTGGCGCCGGCGATAGTGGATCCGGCGGATATCTTCGGTGAGATCACGGATTTTTCCTGCCCGATTAATTTCATCAGGAATAAACGCTTAAGGATAAGCCCGGCGGTATCCAGTAAGACTCCCTGTGCTTTTTTTTCCTTAAAACTTAAGTTAAAAAAGAATACGCAAAAAGTTTTTTATTCGGTTACCGGCTATATGCGCAGCCTCGGGACGCTGAACAATTCTATTCCTAAGATCGTTGCTGCCGGCTATCTTGAACAAAAAAAGAAGGAAAATAAACAAACAATAGCCGCGTTAACTAACGATATTTTCACCTCCTCCGGCTTCCGGGAATTCGATCTTTACGCTCAACAGACTTATTTAGATAACCTGATGCGCGGAGGTTATCCTTACACTTTTAAATCCGGAAAAACTTTTTATCTCTATTCCCGTAAACACGGCGATCCTGAACGCGACTATAATAAATTCCAGCTTGCGCCTACCTATTTTTCGCAAGGCAACGGCAATTACCGCGATTTGAACCAAAACCGCAGAAACGACGCCTGGTTTAATCCCGAAATAAAAGATGAAAATGTCTTAAGCCTTTTTAACCTGGTCCAGCTGGACGGCTTTAACCCCCTGGTGATCAAAGGCTCTAATTTTATACTCCAGGATAAAGAAAACCTCAAAAAAAAATTGCAGCCGTCCTGCGGGGACAAGGACCTGGAGAGCATAATTACTTTCCTGAGTAAACCCTTTACTCCGGGAGAAGTTATCTTATTTATTGAGGACAACAGGATCAAGCTCAATCTGCCTTATGATGAATTCCTGGAATTACTTATCTCCTCATCGCTAAAAACCCATGAGGCTGACCACGGGGAAGGCTACTGGAGCGACCACTGGCATTATAACCTTGACCTGCTAGAGAGTTACTTAAAACTTTACCCGGAAAAGCTCAAAGAAATAGTTTTCATTAACCGGGATTTTGCTTTTTTTGATAATTCCGAAGTGGTCCGGCCGCGTAACGAAAAATACGTCCTCTATAATACCAAGGCCCGCCAGCTGCACGCGGTCACCTGCGACAATTCCAAAAAGGAAATGCTGCGCAAGCGCCAGGAACTGCCCCATAGCGTCAGGACGCAATTTGGACAGGGCCAGGTCTATAACACAACATTGATCAATAAGCTTCTCTGCCTCTTAGTCAATAAATTCGCCTCGCTTGATCCTTTCGGTGTAGGCATAGAGATGGAGGCAGATAAGCCGAACTGGTTTGATGCCTTAAACGGCCTTCCCGCGCTCTTTGGTTCGTCGCTCTGCGAAACGCTGGAATTAAAACGCCTGGCACTTTTTATTAACGAGGCCTTACAGAAAACAGGTACGGAGAAACTAACGGTTTGCGAAGAGATATATTCCTTCTTAAGTAAATTAGGTGAATTGACCTCTGATTATCTAACTAACAACATTGCTGACTATACGTGGTGGGACCAGACGCACTCGCTTAAAGAAAAATACCGCTCTCTGACCAAAATGGGAGTAAGCGGGAATGAAACAGAAGTCAACGCTGCCGAAATAACCGGGGTCATCGCTACTCTCTTGAAGAAGATCGATGCCGGGATCCTCCAGGCCTGGGATGACCGAAAAAAGGTCTACTGTGGTTATTTCATCAACGAAGCTGTTGAATATAAGAACTTAAACGACCATTTCATAAAACCGCTTAAATTCAAACAGATCAGGCTCCCCTTATTTTTAGAAGCCCAGGTGCACGCTTTACGCCTGGCACCGGATGCGGCCCAGGCGCGGCTCATCCACCGGGGAACAAAAAAAAGCGGGCTTTTTGATAAAAAACTGAAGATGTATAAAGTAACTGCGGCCTTAAAAAATATGCCCGAAGAGATCGGCAGGTGCCGCGTATTCAGCCCCGGCTGGCTGGAGAACGAATCCATCTGGCTGCATATGGAATATAAATACCTTTTGGAACTTTTAAAGGCAGGGCTGGAAGAAGAATTTTACGCGGAACTTAAAAATACGCTTATCCCTTTCCAGAAACCCCAGGTTTATGGCAGGAGTATTTTAGAAAATTCATCGTTCCTGGTCAGCAGCGCGTTCGCCGACTCCAAGCTGCACGGAAACGGCTTTGTCGCCCGCCTCTCCGGCTCAACCGCGGAATTTTTAGAGATGTGGCTGGTAATGAATACCGGGCCTGCCCCCTTCTTCCTGGACAAAAATGAACTAAAGTTAAAATTCAGCCCGAAGCTTGCCGGCTGGCTGTTTAGCCGAAAAGGCGAGTACAGTTTCAATTTTTTAAGCAAGATCAAAGTTACCTATCATAATCCCGGAAGAAAAAATACCTTTGGCCAGAACCCGGCTAGAGTTACCCGGATCATCCTGGGGACCAAAGACAAACCTACAGAGATCGACTCCCCCGTAATACCCTCTCCTTACGCTGAACAAATCAGGTCCCGCCAGATAGACAAAATAGATATCTACCTAGAATAAAAGGGGACGGTTCTATTTTTTTTCTCTATTCATAAAAAATAGAACCGTCCCCTTTATTTTTAGAATTTGCGGCGGTAATAAGCGCGGATAATATGCTGCGTATCTAAAGTAAGCAGGCCCCCTCCGTAGGGATCGGTAGAAGACAAGTTATTAATGGAGGTCGCGTCCCCTACCCCATACTGGAGAACCAGCTCATCATCCTTGGTAGGCAAATACCGGAATTCGCTGGAAAAGTTATGGTGCCCGGTCATTTCAGTGATCCCGGCCTGCAATTTGTCCAGGTCCTGGCAGCGCGAATAAACATACTTAAAAGTCATACCCAGATGCTTGGTCGGCATATAACCGATTTCCAATCCGATATGGTTCATGCTGTCGGAAACCAAGGAAGCTGCTTCAAATTCGTTGCGGGTGTAATCCAGGTAAATTTCCAAATTCTCTAAAGGCATTATCCTTAATCCGCATTTAAATACATTGTAGAATTCATAGGGAGCCTGCGGGAATACCCCCTGGTCGTAAAGGAACGGCTGGATAGAACGGTAAAGATTGCTGTCCTGATAAAGCGTTCCGTATAAAGTCGTGTCGTTCCTTAAAACATTGCGCGGGAAATCGCCGTAGGCTAAGGTATAGTCATTGGTGCGTTCATAGATACCGTCCAAACTTAACCAGTCAAAAAAATCGTAATTCAGGCCGATGGAGCCTGTCTTAATCGTCGGGTTCATACCGTCTACAACAGCGCTGTTGGCGAAGAAATCCCCTGTCGAACCGTCATAGATGAACGGATCAATGCCGGCGACGGTCTTGGGCAGCTTATGGTAGATCCCCAGGCCTTTGGCGGTAAGTTTGTCCGTGACTTTCAGCACAGCCTCGTCACGCGCTACGTTCTCCACGAATTTACCATCCGTAGTATGGACATTACGCACATCAAAAAGGTTGGAGAACTTATCTTCCAGGAAGATCTCGAAACGAAAGCCCAGGACGCTCCTTCCGCTGTCAATGCCGTCGCCGATACGCGTAGAGTTCAATTCATCCCAATTAGCGCCGGTTTTATCCAGTCCGGCGGTGTAAAAACTCAGGGGCCGCCGGAAATGTATATGCCTTGACCAGAAAGTATCCTGACGGGTATTGTGGT
>JBAZIT010000020.1:0-14181 GCA_041651675.1 Candidatus Omnitrophota bacterium
ATCGCGCGCAAATCTTGTCCGGCATGCGGGTCAGTCGTGATCGTACCTAAATGCGTATCTATTTGATCATGTGTATTTGTGCCGCGATGAATCAGATTGTAATGGTCAATCGATATACCCATAGGTTTCCATTCCGAGATAGTACCCATTGTAAATACAACTGATTGATTTGGATAATATGCGCCTCCCAATACAAGGCATGCCCATCCAGTAGATGGAACTGACTCGATCCATGCTGTCGCGCCCGCATCCCATTCATAAATATTATTAATCGTCCATGTTCCCGCGGTTGATAGCGCGATATAGCGATCGCCTCCCGCCGGCGCCCCGACCGGTTCATCGGCGATCTCAAGAACAGGCGACTTCCATGCAATACCCGCGGCGATCGCGTCAAGATCAGCCTTGCGCACGACATCCTCAACATCAACGGGCGCGTACTCGCAAGTAAGGCGCCCGAGTACATGCACAATCGCAGCGCTAAGTACAATATCGCGCAATATTCCTGTTCCTGTTGCTTGCGTGCGCAAGTTGAAGCGTGATGTGCCTGAATCCCATACAAGTTGCACGAACTCGCGATCTGCGACCAATTCAGTACCAAGCGCGTCGCATGTGAATCCTTGCGCGCCTGTTTGCAAGATGCCCGTTGTACCGCGAACTGGCACTGTTCCTACATCTGATCCATATGCTACGAGAGCCGCGCCATTTGCAATAGTTCCATCCGTATTCGCGAGAACTCGCGTAAGTCCGCCAGTCGTTGCGCTTAAATCTGCGCCTGTTCCTCCCATTGATGGCGCGAGTTGCGCGCTTGCGACCATTTGACCTAGCGCATTCGTATGAATCACGCTAGATGCGGGCATGGGTATAATTGCGGTTGTTGGATCAATACTAGTCAAACCCGCGCCAGATCCATAGAATGTATCCGCGCGCACCGTGTTGAAAATATGCTCCGATGTCATAGTATGTCTTTCCTATATACTCGCAATCCAAAACTTATATATGCGAGTGATAAGACAACAATAGCGGAGAAGCGCGAAAAAAGCAGTCGCGCAGCGCGAGAATTGAGAATCATGAACTACATCTTAGTTGTTGCGCCTCCTGCGGTACTTCCAACATTCGCGCAAGAATCATATTGTACGCGCATCGACTTTATCGCATTATCCCAATACAGTAGATTGCCTTCGCGCACGATCCTGCGCAAGTCAGAATACGCGCTTGCTACGAATGTATAAGATCGACCATTGAAGTTTGTATCATCATATGCAATTACGCGCAAGCCAACAGGTACGCGCATAGATGATATTCTATTGCGCCCTATTAGTCCTCCATCGACAATGATACCCGTGTAAGATGCGAGCGAATTCATATCAGCATAGTCACCGAGTGGTAACAATGTTCGCCCGCGACTTTGATCAAACTCAGGACCTTCGAATATTTCTACATATAATGGTTCGCGTATCGCACATCTGCGCACATATAGACCCGAGCCGGTCGTCCATGATTGCCATGGTAGAATACCAGATAATAGCGCGCCATCCATATTGAACGCAACACATCCAGCCATTTCATCACATTTACGCGCAATATGATCAGCGCGCGTCGGACCTAGTGGTATGTCTGTTGCTGTTCCCATGCGCGCGAAATTAGTACAGTCTTGATTAGCATAGTAATCATATCTCGTAAGAGGCGAGTACGGTAACACAATGTTGCCAGTTATACCGCATGTCTCTTCCGTTGACAATGATTCGCGCGCGCGACGTATGATAAGAGTCGCCGCGACAAGTATGATAAGCGCGACAATAACTATTGCTAGAACAATGCGCCAATTCATATTAACGTTATCTATACATTGCGCACAAAAAAGAAAGGAACCTATCCCATTTGGTTGCGTATCTATGGTTTGTTGGTTTGTTGGTTCGTTGGTTTGTTTGTTTGTTTGTTTGTTCCATTACTGCGACTCATCGTCAATCATTGATATTTTTGTTATTTTTTTCCCGTGATCATTGGCGATGTTGCATTGCAAATTTACAAATCTCACTTAATGCTGTGGCATCTTGTAAGTAGTTATGTTTCCAGTGCCTGTTTCCAAGACTATCGTTGCAACCGGTGCTACATTAAACAGATGGTGCATATACCTGCGCGCGACTTCGATCTCGCCTGCGATGACCATCCTGTTTGCTTCGAGTTTTTGCGCGGGATTTGTAATGATTATAGAACCATCGGGCGCAGGCTTGCTCGGTCCAAGTGCTGTTTCGCCGTCATGTATAATAATGACAACTTGCGCAATGAATGCGAAGACAAAGGGGCGATTTCCATTGATCGAAGCGGTTGTTATGAACAGTGCAGGTATTTCAACAACATCAGTAATCGCGCGCCTTACATCGTCATGATCTGTTTCAAGGTGCAAAGTCAAGCCATGCAGCGACGACGCGATATGAATCGTATCGGCGCGCTGAAGCTTAAGTTTGTGACAAACCTCATTGATGCACTCAGCGATACTCAATGCATCATGCTCGGTCGCATGTTGGGTAATGATGTTTGTAGCTATTTGCGCATCAACAACATGCGTAAGACCAAGCATGCTAATGATGTCCGAGATAGTAACAGTTTCGCGCGCGCGTCCTGCGATCTTCGACGCGAGCTGAGAAGCGAATGGATCAGCAGCGACTTTAGTAACATCCGCGAACATAGGAATGCATATGCACCTAACATAGTTTGTTATGCGCATAAGAAGAACAGTGTGCATAACGATGTTTGGAAGCGAAACAACATAATGCATAACATCAAGTTCAGGTATGCGCCCAATGCACCGATAATCATTAATGCCAATATCCGGAGCGATCACCACATCACCATTACCATCGCGAATCACGATGGTATCTTCTGCATCAACTTTAACTTGCACGCTTGTCTTGCCAAAGACTTTGCTGACTTGCGCGTTTACATGACCACATTGCCAGGGCATTGTAGTCAGAGCATATCCAGTGACCTCGTTGAAAACAAGAGTTTCACCAAATTGCGCGGGTTCACTCATCAGAATAAACGGACCAATGCGAGATACCATTTTTAGTATTTCTTGTGCGATAGTTAAGGGAGGATGACTGGTGTTGGAGTTGTAATAATCCTTGTAATTTTTGAGTCAATAATTCAATTTTTGCGCGCGAAAAAAGAAGGACTCGCTCGCGCCTATGGACGTGCGCGCATATGCGCGCCCATGCTCATGCGCTGCCTAGGTCAAGACTGCACATTGTCCAACCACCAGTACTCCTAGAATCAGGAGTACCACCAATCAACTCGCATTGCGAGTAGTTGCGCGCATTAATGCGCGCGACTCTGCATGCGCCACCTGTTGGGCATGCACCGCGCCCATAGAAGCGATACTTTGGTTGTGCGCCAACATTGAAGTGGCAAAGTGTTTCCGCTGTCTCGGCGGGGTTACCATCAACTCTACCACGAAGCGCGCGACAATCACTTGTAATCATGCGCACGCCCAAGTCCTGGCATGAACCTCCTGGACATTCACCCCATGGATGAAGACCATGCATGTGCGCGCGCCCAAAGTCAAGATGGCAATCAGTCCAAGTATCATCTGGCGTACCATCATTCATTGCACCACCAATCGCGCGACATGCTGCGCCTTTCGCGCGCACAACGCCATACATACAACTACCATCATCACAACCTGTCCCGGGTCCTATTCCATAATTCGGAATATCTGTTGCGAGTTCATCTTCTTCAACTGCTGTCACAACAATTGGCGTAGTTGCGCCAGCAGTCGTATCAGTAGTTGCGCCAGCAGTCGTACCAGTTGTATCTACAACAGATGTCGTACCTGTATCAACTGTTTTGGTCGTTTTATCCTCGTCCCTTGTCGCAAAGTAAATAACAACGACAATGACAGTAATGATGATTATCACAATGATAATCAACGCAATAACAAGACCGATCCTTCCCATTTCTGGTTTACTTTATATCTTGCACAACAGAAAAAAACAATGTCGTGTTTATTTATCATTGAATCGTTTGTACAGTAAGAGTCGCAACAAATGCGGCTGCAGCTGTTATCGAAACACTGTATGTCGCGCTTGGCGCGATTGGCGCACCGTGATCGTATGGACCATTCAATGGCATAGTTAGATCGATGTCGCATGCGCGAGTATTCGGCATCAACGATCCGGTAGAGTATGCGCTAGGTATGCCTAGCTCATCTACGTATCCTATTAGGACATTCACTAAAACGCGCGCATCCGAAGCAGCTGGCGAGCAAGGTGCTGGCGCGATATGCAAACGAGTCGCGCGACAAAATGTACCATTCTTGGTTGGCAATATAGTTGAGGGTACGAGTGAAGTCCCTGCAACTTTGTAATGAACATAGTTAGACATAATGTGTCGTTATTTGTTATATATGATTCTTGCGCAAACTTTCATATGACTATAACGCGCGCACCGCCAGCTTCCTTTTGCGCGCGCGAACTTGCTCGCGAACTCGAACTGGATCCAACTTTGCGCACGTTCTGCGCGATTCCTTGTGACTCATCATCAACGGGCTCATACATTGCAATAAGCGCGCTTATCGCAGCATATGACGACGAACTAGAAATATCGCGCGCAAACTTCATAGTTAGGCAACTTCTGTTAGTGCGCGCATCGCTCGATACGAATGTTGACGCGAGTAACATATTTCTATGATATTCGCGCAATATGGGATCATTCATAATTTGAGTCCTAAGTTATATATACTAATGTCGCGAGTAACACGCATTCATACTGTAGAGCAATTTCAAGAGGTAACAAAGGGACCAGGTTATAACGTGATCATTTTTATTGAGGAAGGCGATTGGGCATGCTCGACGTTCTTATCGCGCGTTGCCGAATATAGTCGCGAGTATGGTTTCGCTAAGTTTACTATTGTCGATATCAAAGAGTGTGGTCTTACACATGTGGGTACTATGCCGTTTGCGTTCGTTCCAACAACGGCATTTTATCGTAATGGCAAAATGCAAGGTATCGTTTCGGGAACTGATTATTTACAAGTAGATGCGCGTCTAACAAGTATGCGCCATGATGGTGATGCGATCGCGCCTATTGCGCAAACGCTTGCACCTAGTACATTACGCGGAGTTGGTGATGGTGTGTCTTTCCGGGTGCAAACTGCACCAAATCACGCGATCTTTGTGACGCGCAAGCCAGTGCCTGCGCCTACTCCTATTTGCGTGCAACCACGAGGAGGGCGTCCAGTTGGTCCAAAAAAGATGTAATTGCATGCATTCATGCATTATGCATAAATGCATAAATGCATTATGCATTACATAGAAAACGCGCCATCATGTCCGACATATCCATCGAGTATTGTGAAAAACGCGCCAGGCATTACTGCATATAATCTAGGATCGCGCCGAGTCTGCGCGCCTATCAAATTAAGACATGCAACCGCGCGCGGAATACCGTCAATGCCAGTAGAACTCATTTTTTTACCGAATTCATAATCGACAGGCAATCCAGTAGGTGTCAAATACATACTATCCGATCCCATTGTTATGACTGCATCGCGACATCCCTCATAGATACAACGTTTATATCTAATGACTATATCAGACGCGCTTAGTGGATCAAGTCGCGCAAGTGATACAGATGTGCGATTTGTAAGTACATCATCGATAAGCGAATCTCCGCGACTAACATCAAGCCCGAACTCAATGAGTGTCGCTATGATAGAGTCGCGCGCATCTATGATACTCGCGGCAACATCATATCCAATAGACAACGCGCCCAACTGATCGATTGATGCGCGCGCGCCTTCTCTTGCGCGCATCGACCTATCTATAACTTCACACAAAACAAGCGCATCACAGAATGTATCGCCTAGTATCTTATGGATTGTACTTGTACCCGTGCTCATACTCGTGCTCGTGCTCGTACTCGTACTTATACTCGTACTCGTACTCGTACTCGTGCTTCCTAGTAGTATGTCATATGATGCGCTGATTGATTGCGCGAGTGCGCGAGATGTTGGCATATCATTGGTTATGACTAGTTGCATAGCAGCGATCGATGCCATTTCGCGCGTGCGTATTCCCCATGCTAATCCCGCAAGAATAATACGAATTGCTTCTGGCGCTATCCCAATAATTGCGCTAGATAGTTCCAAAGCAATGCGTCCCATGCGCGTTATACCAAGCATTCCATTGGGTGCCATGGAGTTAGGCGCGTTTATGAACTCATGCGCATCTATCGCGAACTTCGGACAATTATGCGCAATAAACCCTAAGTTGCGCGCGTGATCTAGCGCGTCCGTAAGAACATCTATGGACGGGCGCGTTATCATATCAATGTCGCCAACTCTGAAGTATGGCTCCGGATCATTCGCCAAAGCTTTCGTTCTTTGTTGATCAAAGATAATATCAAGTATGACCGCGCCGAGACCCGCAGTTATTACTTCTGGCATTTGTTGAGTTTGCAGCTGATCATAAATCTCGCGAGTGTACAAGGGATATACCGCACCTTCGAATATGCGCCCAACTCGTCCCCATCTTTGTTCAACTCGCGACTTTTGCGCGGGTCTTGATATGAGCGCGCTAATACGATCGTGCGGGTTGTACTCAGGCTCGCGACTTAGCCCGCAATCTATAACATAACGTACTGTCGCAAAAGTTACGCCAGTCTCCGCTATAGACGTTGATATAATAACGCGCCGTTCTGCGCGTGTGTCTGCGAGTTTGTTAATTTCGCGCAAGGGAACATCTAGTTGGCGATACTCTGGCGCGCCTGATGTAACAACTGCGCGATTCAATAACACTAAAAGAAGCGCGCGCCGCTTGTTGTCGTGAGCACTCGCGCTCGCGGACGCATTCTTTTCATTGTACTCGCGCAAAGCTATCATAATAGCGCGCGCAAGCTCATTCCCTGGTACAAAGATAAGTATGTCATCGCGCTCGCGCATAGCCGAACCTGCCAATGTTGTGGCGTCTGGATCCCATGATTCGCGCGATGCACTATGTTCATCTTGTATGCGCGAGATGATGGTAACTATTTCTTCGCGCATGTCTCTTATGTCTGCACTAGGCCATATGATAGTGCGCTGAAATGGCGGACTTGATCCGCAAATAATAATATTGTCATCACTATCGCGATCTTGAACTTGAACTTGATTCTGCGCGCGCGAGTTTGATAAGAAGAAGTGTGTATATGCGAATGGTTCAATAGTCGCGCTCATCAGTATTACATATGGGCAATTGACGTTGCCAGCATTGCGATATAAAAGGCGCTTTAACATGCTCATAACAATGTCCGCCGTAACTGGTCTTTCATGCGCCTCATCAATAATGATGTATTTGTAATGTTGCATAATCTCGATATCACTATATGACAATAGTTGCGCGGCAAGTACTCCGAGTGTCGCAGACAATAAGCCACTACGTTGCGCGCGCATTTTCTGTTTGTGCGTTGACCAACCAATAGTTTCGCCTAACTTCATTGCACTCGCGTACTTTGGAATGCTTATTATTTTTTTGACATTATCGATCGCTGTTATAACGCGCGGTTGCGTACATATGACACCGGGACCACCATCACTCGATCGCGCGCGCACTAGATTTATGTAGATCTCTGATGGGATCGTAATAGATTTACCGCTTCCAGTACCTGATTTGATAACTAAGAAGCGGTTATTTGGTCCAGTTCTTCCTTCGCGCATGCGCAACCATTCTATAATGTACTCATATGGTACGTACTTGTCAAGCATAGTCTGAAGTGCGCGTTCTCCATTAGGCGCGATAAGTTGCCCTTGTATTTGCAAAGTGTAAGACATATCGTTGTATATCTTTCGCGAGGTATAAGATACAAAAAAAGTATGACCCGTGTGATACACTCATAACTCTTCGCCAGATAAGCGCATTATTGGACATGTCTCATAACTAAACTCATTTGGGCGCCCATCAACATACGGGCGCATTGGTGGAACTGAAACGGTAACAGTTGCCGCAGTCTCGCGCTCCGATGTATCGGGTTGTTGTTGTTGTTCATATTCGATCATTTTTGTAATATTCGCATGTAATTTTATTAGATCATAAACTGGTATCGACTCATCTCCGAAAACGCGCGTAGTTGGTTCAAATGCGCGCTTAACATCTTCACTCATTTCGCGCGATGCATCAATAAACTCGCGACATGCTTGATAGTATAGTAAATAAACTTGCGCATCTATCAATTCAACGCCAACAGGTGTCGCGCTCTGAAAATACTTGGCGCGCAAGTAGCACGAGATAAAGTACTTCATTAGACCATGAATAGATATCGCGCGCGTTTTGATACTCGCGCCTTCGTCTATTGTTAGGCGCGAGATGTAGCTTGGGAATTTTCCGCTAGATAGATATGTTATCATCGTAACGCCATCGTTGATAGTTGATATGTATGACGCTTCGACGAGATCAAGAAGAGGCGCGAACTTGCGCATTGATGTGGTTCGCGCGACTATATCCACTATTGTCTCTCGATGCGCGACTATCTCTGCAACGCGATAAGGCACGTCAAGTATGACATTGTCGCCATCTGTTGCGCGAGGTTCGCGCGCAAATGGAACTCGCGCGAGCATATCTTCGAGTTTGTCAATAATAGTCGCATTTGCGCCATCATGCCCATGTTCTTGAATTTCGCGCGCAATAATGTTATAATAAACACTATATGCCGCGAACCCTTGTAAGATAGAACGAGCCATAACCGCGCGCGGAATTGCGACGCGCAATGAATTAGCTTGCTCGCGCATATTTGCGACTATAGTTGCGCGATCTGACATCTCTGGTATTGGATATGCAAACGTCAATTTGGCGAATCTTTTGATGTCTTTGGTCAAGCGCGCGAATATGACTTCTGTTGGCGAGTTATCATATGGATACGCAATAGACGCATGCAAATCAACATATTGGAAGTAAGGATGTACAACGCGCATACCATCGAATGTTAGTGTTGGGATATGCGCAAAGAGATTAGGCGGAATGTATGATATGTCTGCGACCCAGTTATTATCGCCGACACTAATGCGCATAGTCCTAATAAACCGCGCGCGATACGCATATACATTCGCATCGGGTATATGCGCGAGTATGATATTGACGATCTCTACAGCCGTTGCGATTGGGTTTGTAGTAAAAAAGTCGAAGTCTGGTAGCTCAGTATCTTCATAAATCTTATCTCCGCGCAAACGTAATGCATAGTCAATAGCAATACCTCCATAAAGTATGCACTCATGTTCTTGAATGTATTTTTTAACGATGTCTTGCGCCTTAATGAAGTCCTCAAACCCATGCTTATGTTCTACTGTTGTGGTCTTGAACCAACTAGGCGATACATGTTGCGCGACTCTTTGCGCGAACTCATGCGCGTTTGTCATATGTCGCGCGATCTGTCTATACATTTACTCGGACGAGACTTATAACCATGAAATGCGGATAATCATAGACCGATCGACCGACTTGTTTGTATCATGCGCGAGCAAGACTATTCCACTGGAATGAAAAAAGAGTTTGTGCAACATATTCATTTTTTTTTGCATGTGACTCAAATAGCGCGGCGAACGAGGAGTATGTGAACATTCTACAACTCGCGCAAAGGGAGTTACTATGAAATGAACGACGAATTAGCTAGCACGCGTTGAGTGATAATGAAACGCCCAGCTGATAAGTATTGCGCGCGAAGAGTCTCATTGATGTATCGCGCAACTTGCGCACAATCAACTTCATCATTCCTCGGTATCATGCAAAGTAGCGATCCGTTGAACCATTGAACGGCGCCAACTACTGCTACGATGGTTTGTCGCGTGCGACATGTAACATATATACAAGGCTCGCCATATCGTTCGCGAACAACTTGCGCATTACGAAGCGCGCCCCATTGCCACCAATTATCGTCCGAAAACGCGCGAATCTTGCGTTCTAATAGTTGCGCGCGATGCGCTTGCAAATGTTGGCGCGCATCTGGCGTTAGTTCATCCAGTGACGCTATCGCGCATATGAAACGTCGCGTTACTGATGGAATGCGCACTAGTAATTCGATGTTGCCACTATCATGCGCGAATATCTTATCTGCGCCAGAAACTTGCCCAACATATATGTCAAACATATCTCGTATCTGATAGTGTGCAACAGGTCCCGCGCGCATAGTGTCAATGAACTGCAAATTTCCGCCTTCATATCGACAAATGCGGGTTTGTGATGTCGGATTTGTCATTCCTTCGCGAAACTGGCAAATCGTGCCACTTCGCAAGACGTCGCCAGATGGAATCGGCGCGCGCTCATAGCGAAATATCACAATGTCAATAGTCGCGCCTGCAAAAAGATGTTCATCATTCGGAAACCATATGTCAGTAATGCGCCCTTGCGACATCATATCGCGCAATATCTGTTGCGAGTGCGTTGCATGCAAAAATGTGCGCGGAATCACGCAAATCATCTCGCCTCGATCCGCTAGATGTTCGCGAAAACATTTTGTTATAAATTTGCATGAACCTTGGGCATAGTATGGCGGATTCATAATAATTGTCGAATATGAACGCTTATCATCGATGTCAAGAAAATCCGCGCGACACATAATTTGCGCGTGCGGATCAATCTCAAAAACCATGTCTGACAAGAGGGTACTATCTATATCGTAGCCATGAATCGGGTAATGCGCGTTTTGCGCGACAAACGACGCAACAAGATGTCCGCGCCCGATCGAGGGTTCCAATATTGTATCCGATCCGCGCACGATGTGGTACACATATTGTTGTATTGCCTCATTCGTCGTAAAATACTGATCAAGATGGACGATGCTCATCGATTGACTAATGCCCGCGATGTGACACTATTAAACTATTATATTTATCACAAAATTCAAAAATCAACATAGACGGGAGTCAGTCACATAGTGACGCGCGACTTTAGTATTCGTGCGTGAAATATGCGCGTAATTGAGAAGGATGTTCTTCCTAGATAGAGTTGGGTTAATTTGCTAGATCGTGCATATTCTAGGTAAAAAAATACATGCATGCGCGTATTTGCTAATATGCATACATCCCATCCCCTCTTTTACTTAGGCACAACAATGGAATGCAAGCAATCATAGACATGTTCGCCTATCGCAGCGTGCGCGCGACCCTTGATAGTAAATGCGCCTAGTTGTGCGCGAGACAATGCGCATACTTGCGTAAGTGACCCATCATCTTGATCAGGATCATGATCTTCATCATAATCAGGATCTTGATCTTCATCATGATCAGGATCAGGATTTACCTTTTTTGCATATGCAATGAGTGCGCGCGCGATATCATGCGAAACGCGCCATATACCTTCGAGTGCGCGTACATCGCAATCATATGTACGATCAGATAAATATTTTTGCACATAGCGAGTAATCGACGTTGGGCACTTGTGCGAGTATGTAACGAAATCAGTTATGGTTATTCCACATACTGCACATTTGCGCGCGATAGTTTGCCCAATACCAGGAAACGCCGAGAAGATTGCAATAATTTCATCAGCGATAGTTGGTTCGGGTCTCTTCTCAAGCGCAATAATAGGGCGCGCGACTGTAGATGCTGCTGTAAGTGCACTTGCATTGACAGCATCATGCGCGCACGAGCCCACTACTACTCTTTTGCGTTCGCGCAAGGTCAGCATATCGCGCGCATACTCGCATAATGTGTTAGCGGTGTCTTGCGCATCACGCGTCATAATGACAGCAATGCCATCGCGTTGCATCAAATGGTTAATCTTTGCGTGAATCGCGCGCATCGTTATACCACCAATCTTCTCGCTAGGATTATACTCGATCGCGCCTTCTAGCAACAGATACACGCGAACAGGGCGCAAATCGGCATTAGCATCATATCGCGCGCGTATTTCCTCGATAATGCCTGGAATATTATCCATGCGCTTATCAATGAGCGAACTTGCAAAGTCTGCATATGTTTTGCGCTCAATAATGGCATACTCGCGCGCGCTTGCGCCCGTGCTTGCACTCGTACTCGAACTCGTACTCGTACTCGTACTCGAACTCGAACTTGCACGTGAACTCGAACTCGTTCCCATATGAACGCGAACAATAGAATAGTCGCCATAACCCAATGTCGCGACTTCGACTGCGATAGAATCATCGCGCGTCGTTGTTGCGAGAGCTTGCGATGTTTGGCGCGCGCATTCGACAAGCGCAGGGATTATCGCGCGCTCTCGATGATCGGCAATGATCTTAATTTGTGGCATGGATAAAAACGTATAATTTCGCAAATCTCTTTATATAACCATAGTTATTCGGATCAACTAACAACGATCTACTATTCAACCAATGCAGTATAATGCAAGCATACCGCCAACCGGTATTTTCGAGAATTATATTGATACACAACAAGCGCAAGGACATACTAGCGAAGGTGGTCCATTGCCAGCATTTCTATTGACTCAGCAATTTGAGGAGACGCCTGGTACATTTGATGAATATGCTTACCATGATTTCGCGCGCATGACATTAGCAGATAGGCGCCCAGATTTGCCATCATTCGAATCCGATCAACCTCGTGATACAAGTGCATGGAGTCGCGAGCGCGTCAATTTGCGCATAACAGGCTCGCGCAGTGGCTCCGATCCTGCTGCGCATCCTGAGATATTTTTAGGATTCATGGACGAAGACACGCGCACACCTGGCGATGATCATTTTCCAATGTTCAAACTCGCGCAACAAATGGCTACGCGCGCGAGATATCTGCGCCCTACAGAACATGGCATCGCGCGCGATGGCTACGTCGCGTCGCATTTGTCTGAAGCCGCGCCAACTGAGGGCGGAGTCGAGCCCGAAAATGAGACATACCGCAAACTCGCGGAAGCGCGCAGGCGGTCTCGCGCATTTCGCCTATTCTCGCGCTCAATAGAGAATAAGCGCCCACTTGGTAGCGCGCCTCCTGAATGTGTAACGCTTGCAGAACGTCGTTATGCGATTGCTGATGGAGGCGCAGGAACTCGCGCGCGAACTAGCGGATTCAGTCGCGGACTCGCGCGCAGACGTACAACCGCGGGTTTGGACTCATATCCACACGCGCGTGAGTATGAGCATGGTTATGGATTGCCTTCGAGCATGGATGAACTTGAACACACCGACGACGATGCGCGCGATGGCGATGCCATAGAAGAACTCACCACCACGAGCCGAGGTGTAGAACGTACAGAATATGCGCAAGGTAATGAACAGAAGTCTCGCGCGCATCGTGGTGCAGTCGCGCCTGTCGCATTTCTCGCGCCACCTATAGATAGAGTGCGCGCGATCGCAGAAGATGAGCGCGCGCAAGCTGCGATTATTGATGTGGATGGTAATGCATCATCGCGCAGTGTCTCCGCGCAATGTGTTGTTTCAGCGCAAGGAATGCGCGCAGCATGTCGCGCGCGTCATGATCCTCACTCGTCCGAAATGAGAATCGCGCCTTTGCATGCGGATGGGGTAGAGTCTGGTATACGTATTGGAGGCGCACGCACTATTCCAACCGTTGAATCACTCGCGGCACAGATGCGCGATCGTGTAGAAAACGCGCGACATGATGATTGGTTGCGAACAGAAGCTGTTTCTGGCGAAGTGCAAGATATCGCGCACGCTCGTCGTCGCGCGCCCGACGACTCATTGCGCCTCGCGCACTACAGTGCGTCTATGAGCGATGCGCCCAAGACGCGCGACATTATGGATCTCGCAATGGCACTCGCGCGTAGAAAGGTTGGTACTATGACACCTGGCACGATGCCACATGTTATTGCGACAGCTGGTACGGGAGGTGCGCCTGGTTCTGAGCCAGATGAGTTGCGCGAAACAGATCATTGGGCAGGAGGTCCATTGCGCGCGACTTATGATGATATCGCGCGCAACCCTTCTTACTTGCTCGTTGATGCTCTCCTAATGAAAGGCGCAGTTGCAATGCCGCAAATGGATATTATTAGGCGCAACATCGTGCGAGATGCGCGCGCACCAAGTGGCGCAGAGATCGCGCTTGCAACGCGCACAGCAATGATATTAGCGAATACTGGTCCAACTGTTGGAAGAGCAGGACATTACGATATGGATCTAGGAGAAGATTCGTATGCTGCTCATGTTATGCCAGCTGCGCGCGTTGCAAGTAGTATGCGCAAATCAACATCGCGCGCAATGCAAGACTTAGGAGACCATTCTGGTATAGCG
>JBAZIT010000021.1:0-14127 GCA_041651675.1 Candidatus Omnitrophota bacterium
TTACGTAAATAATCAAAATAAAGGGGACGGTTCTATTTTTTTTAAGGTTTAGTACCTAAAAAATAGAACCGTCCCCTTTATCTGCAAAAAGTAACTTTTACTTATCTTCTCATCCTTTAGCACCATAATTATCATCTTAGTAACTATATGTTAAAGAATGTAAAGATTTTCCTTGACAAAATCTCTTTTTTTCTTTATAATGCAACTAATGTTTTTTCAAGGAGAATAGATGATCAACAGCGGTTTAATGACTATTGAAGATTTAGCGGATTACCTGAAAGTCACGCGGCGCACTATTTACGACTGGCTTAAGCATAATAAGATACCGGCGCTTAAGCTGGTTGGCCAGTGGCGTTTTAAAAAAGATAAAATTGACGCGTGGTTGGAGAATCAGTCCCAATACCACTAAGGAGAGGCCATGTATTTTAAAAAACTTGAACTTGTAGGTTTTAAGTCATTCTGTAACAAGACAACTCTGCATTTTGAGCCCGGTATCACCGCTGTTGTCGGGCCGAACGGCTGCGGTAAGTCCAATATCTTTGATTCTATCCGCTGGGTCCTCGGAGAACAGTCAGCCAAGTCCTTGCGCGGCTCAGAGATGCTGGATGTTATCTTTAACGGCACAGATACCAAAGAAGCGTTAGGCATGGCTGAAGTTACCTTGACTTTTGATAATCAGGCGCGTTTTTTTAATTTTGACAATGACGAGGTCGCGATCACCCGCAGATTATTCCGTTCGGGGGAGAGCGAGTATCTCTTAAATAAGAACCAGGTGCGTCTAAAAGACATCCTGGACCTGCTTTTAGGCACGGGTGTGGGCGCAGAAAGTTATTCTATAATTGCCCAAGGAAAAATTGACCTGGTATTGAGTTCCCGTCCCGAAGACAGGCGCCTGGTTTTTGATGAGGCCTCGGGTATTACAAAATATAAAGCCCAGAAAAGGGAGACCACGCGCAAGTTAGAGGAAACCGAGCAGAACCTCCTGCGGGTCAATGATATTGTCACCGAGGTCAAGCGCCAGATAGGCAGCCTTGAGCGCCAGGCGAATAAGGCGCGTAAATACCGCGAGGCTTTTGAAGAGCTTAAAGGTAAAGAGGTCAATCAAGCGGTTCTATCCAGGCGAGAGTTTTTGGGCCAGAAAGAAGAAATTATAAACAAATTAAAGGAACTGCAATCGGATGAGGAAAGCCTGCTTAAGGTAATTCATGAGCAGGAGGCTAAGATTGCCAGCCGTTCCAGCGAATTAAAGGCCCTGGAAGACAATATGTTGTCCGTTAAAAATGAGCTTATGGCCCTGGAAAACCAGGTGGTCCGGAACAACGAGCATATAAATTTTAATAAAGAGAAAATCAAAGAATTGGGGGCAGCCAGTACTTACCTGGAGAAACAGGCTGAAGAGATCAAGGCCAAGCTTGGCTTTGATGAAGAGAAGCTGAACAAGGTCAAAGAAGAATACCTGGGTTTAAAGAGCGTTATTGAATCTAAATCCCTGGTTCTGGCCGAAAAAGAAGAGCAGATCAATTTACTCTCATTAAATATCAAGAATGCTCTAAGCAAGATCGTTAATCTTAAAAAAGAGATCATGGACCTGGTGGTCAAAATTTCAGCTGCCCGGAACCAGATCTCCGAATTTGCTTCCCAGGAGCAGGTATACCTGGCAAGGAAAAAAAGGCTGGAGATCGATAAGGCCAAAGTTTACGAAGAAAAAGCCATAGCTGAAGAGAGTTTAAATAAGATCACCCAGGAAGCGGATGCGCTAAAGGCAGCCGTGGAAGAATTGCTGCAAAAAATTAACGGGGTAAAGGCCGAGCTGGAAAAGGAAAAGCTATCTTTGGGCGATATGAACAAAGAAATCGAGAATCTTGAGCGGGAAAGGCTGACCCTGGGCTCGCATAAAGAATTTTTAGAGAAACTTAAAGCAAAATACCTGGATATAAGCGAAACAATGAACGCGGTCGTCTACCTGGATAAACTACCGACGGAAAAAACCAGCGGCCTGGTGATCAAGGTAAGCGATTTCAGCAGTTTAAGCGACGAAGATAAAGCCTACCTCCCGGCTAACTTTAAGCTTACCGGAGAAGCTAAGCCGATTGAATTAGATACCCAGAAAATCGACGAGAAGATCGCCCGGATCGAGGAACAACTGGCCAGCTTGAAAAATACAAAACAGGCCAAAGAAGCGGGTATGGAGGAATTGAATAAGAATATTCTTACCCTGCAGGAGGCTTTACGCAGCCAGGAGATCTGCCTGGCCAATAAGGAGACTTCGCGCCTGGCTACCTTAGAGCAGTTCAATAAGGTAAAAGAGGAAGAAGATATCATTGTCCTTGAGCTTACCGATACCCAGAAAGAACTGGCTGTCCTGGAGTCAAATATTCAATCGGCTAAAGATACCTTAAACGGATTGAGTAATGGCCAACGCCTTGCCGAAGATACCATTCTTAAGGAAGAAGAAGGGGTCTCAGCGAATAGTAAATTAAGAGAAGAGCTATTAGTGGCGATCACCCAGGTCAAGACTGAACTGGAATCTTTAAATAAGCGCATTGTTTCCGATGAAGCTACGCTCAACCTTTTGGAAGACACCTACAACCGCGACAAAACAAATCTGGAAAATACGACCAAACAGGCTGAAGACGCCTGCCAGAAGATCTGTTCGCTGGATGTAGAGATCAAAGAGTGTGAACTGAAAGTCAGTGACTCAGCCAAGGCTATTGAAGCTAAAACTGTTTTATTGGAAGAAGCGCAAGCAGCCTACGGCAGGGTTTCCGAAGGCTCAAGCGATGTAACGGCTAAGATTGAGACAGACAGGCAGGAGCTGGATAATATTAAAAATAAGCTTTATGAATTGCAGATGCAGGATAAGGATAATGATTATAAATATGCGGCTATAAAAGAGAGGATGCTGCAGGCCTACAAAACGGACCTGGAAACAATTGAAGCTACTCTGGAAGGGATTGATCCGGATGCATTATCCCGGGAAATCGCGGAATTAAAGCGCAGGCTGGATTCTTACGGCACGGTGAACCTGGTAGCGATCGAAGAATACGACGAGCTGAAAAAACGTTATGACTTCCTGGTCCAGCAGCAGACTGACCTGGTCACGGCCAAAGAGTCGCTGCACCAGGCGATCCTGAAGATCAACCGCACGACCAAGCAGATGTTTATGGAGACATTTGAGAAGGTGCGCGGAGAGTTCCGGAATTATTTCCGCCTGCTTTTTAACGGCGGCGACGCGCAGGTCTATTTAATCGACGAGCAAGATCCATTAGAGTCGGGTATCGAGATCATCTGCCGGCCTCCGGGAAAGAAGCTGCAAAACGTGCTTTTATTATCGGGCGGCGAGAAATCCATGTCGGCGATCGCGCTGATCTTCGCCATATTCAAAGTCAAGCCGTCACCGTTCTGTATCCTGGATGAGATAGATGCGGCGCTGGACGAAGCCAATGTTGACCGCTTCTCCAGGGTATTGCAGGAATTTGCCAAAGGTTCGCAATTCATCGTGATCACCCATAACAAGAAGACTATTGTTAACGCCAATGTAATGTACGGGATCACTATGGAACATTCCGGGATATCCAAAATTGTTTCGGTCAAGTTTGCTGAAAAGAAGGAAACAGAGCCTGAGGCAGTAACCAGCCCGGCTTAACAGCAGGTATTGTTGCGGCCTTTATTTTTGGCTTGGTACAAGTTTTTATCCGAAGCGGAAATGAGTTCGGCAGGGAGTAACCCGTCTTCGGGGAAGGAAGAGACCCCGATACTTACGGTAAGTTTTTTGGTCGGGAAGATATCTTCGTGAGTAAAATTATGTTTTTCAATGTCCATCCTTAAGCGTTCGGAGATCATGAACGCTTCTTTTTTGTCGGTTTGGGGCAGGATCATGGCGAATTCCTCGCCGCCGTAACGGCAGACAAAATCCATTTTCCGCGATTGGTTCTTGAGCAGGGCAGCTAATTCCCGCAGGATCTTATCTCCTGCCTGGTGGCCCAGGTTGTCGTTATAAACCTTAAAATGGTCTATATCCAGCATGATCAGGCTTAAAGGCGACTTGATGGCCCGGCTGCTTTCTAACTCTGAGAGCAAAAGATACTGAAAATATCCGTGATTCCAGAGTTCAGTCAGCGAGTCCAGATTGGCCTGCATAACGGTTTTTTCATAAAGCTGGGAATTTTCAATGGCCAGTCCTGCCTGGTTGGCTAACATGGCCAGCATATGCAGGTCGTCTTTGCTGATGGGCTCACGGGTGATAAAATTATCCGCCACGATTATTCCATTGATTTTATCTTTAGCTTTGAGAGGTATTAGAACCAGTTCTTCACTTTTTAATATCTGCAGAAGCGGGGTATTGCGGTAATTTTCAATTGTTTCTTTAGTCAGGTGCAGCGGCATACCCTCTAGCGCTACCATGCTCAAGAGGTTTTCATTTTTAGCTCCCAGCGCGACTTTCAGGCTGCGTATTTGTTTGTTAAACCCGGATTCAAATCCATTCTCGGTATTGGACGAAAATTTATAGGCGTTGATCAGGTCATCCAGGTCCATTTTTTCGCCTTCGATCTGGCTCCAGATGCGGTTAGCTTCTTCTCCGGAATGCGGGCCGATACCCATCTTGCCTTCAATTAAGCCGTCTTTTTCATTGATCAGGAAAAGGAGAGCCCGGTTAAAGCCCAGGCCGATATGCGCAGTTACACCCGTAAGGATGATATAAAGGATCTCATCCAGTTTTAAGGTAGTGCGCATGGCGTTAGAGATCTCATAGAGTATCCCCAGCTCGGTTTTTGCGCGCTCAAGTTCCTGTTTTAGCTTGTTAATCTCTTCCATAGAGGATAAAGATAGCATATTTTAGCCCTGCTGTCAACCCCGCTACCCTGTAGTATGTGATTATGGGGTACAAGAAGAGTACCAATCTCCTGCTGTAGCTATGCAGATACAGTAGCTACAGCCGTTTGACCGTTTATAGGCGCACAGGGCCCAACTGGGGGCACAAGGCGCCGTTCCCGATTGGCTCATAGCGTAGGAATAGATCGTGCTGCCTGGATAACTGAGGTTTACAATGGTTTCTCCGTCAACAACCACAGTAATAGGGAAATCGCTGGTATAAACACCATAAACTGCATAGTAAGCCAACTGCGCTCGTTTTATGGCATCCAGGTTAGCAAAGGCATGCGATTTTTCGGCTTTGGCTACGTTAGCAAAATAGCGTGGTATAGCGACAAGCGCGAGGATACCGATAATTACGACGACAATAATCAGTTCAATGAGGGTGAAGGCTTTCCCTGTCTGCCGGCAGGCAGGTTTCTTTCTATGGCTCATCTTATTTTATATTAGCACAGGCTGGCAGAGATTACAATTTTTTAATGAACGGTCTTGATCGGCCCTGTTAAATTTAGGTTAGGTTTCAGCAACTCACGCGTCTATTAAGATTAGAAAGGAGGGTATTATTTGTTTGACAGTGGGGCGGGGGCAGGATATAATATTTAATCTAAAACTCATAAAATCGGAGGCAGTTATGGTTACCAAAGAGAAAAAAGAAGAGACCAGCAATATTTCTGACCGGACTAAGGCGCTTGAGCTGGCTTTAGCCCAGATCGAGAAGCAGTTTGGCAAAGGCTCCATAATGAAGCTTGGGAGCCATACCAAGGCGAATGTGGAGACTATTTCCACGGGCGCGCTTACTTTAGACGTTGCTTTAGGCGTTGGCGGACTTCCCCGCGGAAGGGTGGTTGAGATATTTGGTCCGGAAGCTTCCGGAAAGACTACCTTAACCTTAACCGCAATAAGGGAGAACCAGAAGAAAGGCGGAGTTGCCGCGTTTATCGACGCAGAACACGCCTTTGATTCTACTTATGCCAAGCTGATCGGCGTAAATCTGGACGACCTCCTGATTTCCCAACCGGATACCGGCGAGCAGGCTCTGGAGATCGCCGAAACCCTGGTGCGTTCAAACGCCGTGGACCTGGTGGTTATTGATTCGGTTGCCGCGCTTACCCCGCGGGCTGAGATCGAAGGCGAGATGGGAGATTCGCATATGGGGCTTCAGGCGCGTCTGATGTCGCAGGCTTTACGCAAATTGACCAGCGCTATCAGTAAATCGCGGACCACTGTAATTTTCATTAATCAGTTAAGGGAAAAGATCGGCGTAATGTTCGGCTCTCCGGAAACTACCCCTGGCGGCCGGGCGCTGAAATTTTATTCGTCGGTAAGATTAGATGTGCGCAGGATAGCTTACTTAAAAGAAGGGGACAGGGTCATCGGTAATCATGTCCGGGTAAGAGTGGTGAAGAATAAAATCGCTCCTCCTTTTCGTGAGGCTGAATTCGATATCCTGCATAACGAGGGGATTGCCAAGACCGGAGCAGTGATCGATGCCGGCCTGAATATGGAAGTAATTACCAAATCCGGGACCTGGCTTTCGTTTAATAATGAGAAGCTTGGCCAAGGCAGGGATGCGGCAATCAAAGGCTTAAAAGAAAATCCCAAATTGCAGGAGCAAATAGAAAAAGAAGTCAGGAAGAAATTGAGCGTTGAATAAACGGACAGAGTCCTTTGCTAAAGCCCGGGATTACGCCTTCTTTTTGCTGAAATTCAGGTTGCGCAGCGAAAATGAGCTTGCCGGCCGGCTAAAGCTTAAGAAAATCCCCGCAGAGACGATCAAGGAAGTGGTCTCTTTTCTGAAAGAGAAGAGATTTATTGATGATAATGTTTTTGCCAGGGCCTGGATCAACTCCCGTTTAAAAAAGCCCTTAGGATTAAGAAGGATCAAGCAGGAGTTGAGGCAAAAAGGGGTGGATAAAGAAATAATCGAGGCGCAAACAGCCCGGTTAGAGGATTATTCAGAGGCAAAGACAGTTCTAGATTTAGCTGAAGGTAGATTAAATAGATTAAAAGGGATTGACCAGGCTAGCGCCAAAAGGCGGGTTTACGCGTTTTTGCTGCGCCGCGGTTTCTCTCCTGAAGTGGTCATCGATACATTAAATCAACTATGCACCCGGCATACCTAAGGGGACGGGGTGCTTTCTAGAAAAGGAAGTGTTGTGTGCAGGCAGATTTTTTAAGAGAAAAGTTCCTCGAGTTTTTCAAATCCAAAAAACACAAAATCGTGGAAAGCGATTCATTGGTGCCTAAGGATGACCCTACGGTATTATTTACTCCGGCAGGGATGAACCAGTTTAAAAAAGAATTTTTGGGGTTTGATTCCGGATTTAAGCGCGCGGCTACGAGCCAGCGCTGCCTGCGTACTGATGACCTGGATAAGGTTGGCAAGACCAGCAGCCACCACACTTTTTTTGAGATGCTGGGGAATTTCTCCTTTGGCGATTATTTTAAGGATGAAGCGATTAGCTGGGCCTGGGAGTTCCTGACTAAGGAATTAAAGATCAGCGGGGATAAGCTTTGGGTTTCGGTTTATCAGGATGACGACGAGGCTTATAAGATCTGGAAAGATAAAATAAAGGTACCGGCTGAGAAGATTATTAAGCTTGGCGATAAAGATAATTTTTGGCCGGCTGAGGCAAAGACCAAGGGCCCGAACGGGCCTTGCGGCCCATGTTCTGAAATATTCTATGATTTCGGGGCTGATATCGGCTGCGGTAAACCGGGTTGCTCGCCTGCCTGCAGCTGCGGAAGGTTCGTGGAGATCTGGAATCTGGTTTTTACCCAATTTAACCGCCAGGAAGACGGTTCTTTAACGCCCCTGCCCAATAAGAATATTGATACGGGAATGGGCCTGGAGAGGTTAGCTTCGGTAATGGAGGGTAAGCAGAGTAATTTTGAAACTGACCTGTTTGAGCCGATAGTCAAAGAGATAAAAAAACGCGTTACGGTTAAAACAGCTTCGGAAAAAGAATTTGTTTATGCTATAACCGATCATATCCGGGCCGTAGTTTTTTGTATCTATGACGGAGTCCTGCCTTCGAATGAGGGAAGGGGTTATGTTGTCAGAAAAATAATCCGTAAGAGCGTCTTGCACTTAAAGGCTCTGGGGATAAACGAGCCGTTATTGAATAAATTGGTCCCTTTGATTGCCCAGGTCATGCGGGTTCCTTATCCGGATCTAAAAGACAGGCAGGAAAATATTGCTTTGGTTATTCTGAATGAGGAGAACAATTTTATCCGCACCCTGGACTCCAGTAATGATTTATTTAAAGATAAATTCAATCGCCTCAAAGAAAAGCAGGACCCGGAGAAAGCAGGGAAAATCGCTTTTCAGCTTCATGATACTTATGGGGTACCTTTAGAATTGACCAAATCCTGGCTGGATTCTCAAGGAATACAATTCAGCCGGCAGGCATTTGACCAGGAGCTTAAAGGCCAGAAAGATCGTTCGCGTCAACAGAGTGCGATGAAAGGCGATGTGTTTGGCGCTAAGGGCCTGGATATAAAGCTTAAAGAAAGTAAGTTTGTCGGTTATCAGGATAATTCGGTAAAGGCTGAAATCCTGGCTATATTAAAAGACGGTGAAATTATCCTGGACCAGACGCCATTTTACGCGGAATCCGGAGGCCAGGTAGGAGATACCGGTAAATTAATCAACGGAGAAAATATTTTTGAAGTTTCAGATACGCAGAAAATTGACAATGTTATTTTACATATCGGCAAGGTTATTTCCGGCAGCTTTAAAAATGGGGATAAAGTATCTGCCGAGATAAATATTGAGCGCAGGTTGAATATTGCCCGCAATCACACGGCGACGCATATTTTACAGGCAGCCTTAAGGAAAGTTTTGGGCACACATGTGCAGCAGCAGGGTTCATTGGTTGGTGCAGAAAAATTCCGTTTTGACTTTACGCATTTTAAGGGCCTATCTAAAGAAGAAATTGCCCGGGTTGAAGAAGTAGCTAACGAATATATTTATAAGCACCAGTCAGTAAGCTGTAAGGAGATGCCCTTAAAAGAGGCCAAGAAAGAAGGGGCGCTGGCATTCTTCGAGGAGAAATACGGTGAGTGCGTGCGCGTAGTGAGTATCGGAGACATTTCTAAAGAGTTGTGCGGAGGAACACATCTTGATAATATCAGCGGGATCGGCCGGATAAAAATAATCAGCGAGGGTTCGGTAGCCAGCGGTATAAGAAGGATCGAAGGAACCACTGCCGGTTTTGCCGAACAGTTTATCCGGGAGGAAGAACAGAAAGCTATTGAAGAAGCTAAGAGAATAGAGCAACTAAAGGAGCAGAAAAAGCAGGAGAAAAGACGCAGTTTAGAAGTAAATAACAGCTTGAAAGACGCTGTCCCGAGATTGATAAATAAGGGGATAAAAATAAATGGCGTAAACCTGGTATCTTCGCTGGAGGCGGATTTAGATATGAACGCCTTGCGTATTCTGGCGGATAAGGTAAAATTGGAGTTAAAGCAGGGAGTGATCGCTTTAGGCTCGCAGGATAACGCGCAAAAAAAAGCTTATCTGGTTATCGCGGTTACCCAGGATCTATTAGCTAAAGGTTTGGACGCGGGCAAATTGATCCGCCAGATCGCTCCGCTTATCGGAGGCTCAGGAGGAGGAAGGCCGGATTTTGCGCAGGCAGGAGGGTCAAAGCCTGAAAATTTGGAAGCAGCCCTGGAGGAATTAAGAAAGGCCATTAACCCATGAAGATAATCCGTTACGGCAGTAAACAATTAGAGAAGATCTACAACCGTGGAGCATTCAAGAAGACCAGGGTCGAAGAGAAAGTAAAAAAGATTATTGACGACGTGCGTTCGTTGGGCGATGAGGCTTTGCTGAAATATACCCGGAAGTTTGACGGCGTGAAACTGATGCCGCGGCAAATAAGGGTTTCCGAAATCGAGATCAGCGGAGCGTATCAGAATATTACCCCGAATTTTATCTCCAGCCTAAAGACAATAATAGATAACATAAACCGCTTTTACCGTAAAGCGATTAAAAAATCCTGGAGGATCAAGGATGCCGACGGGGTCGTCCTGGGCGAAAATTATACTCCTTTGGAGCGGGTAGGCGTCTATATTCCTGCGGGGACCGCGCCATTAGTTTCTACGGTTTACATGAGCGTGCTTCCGGCACAAATAGCGGGAGTAAAGAGGATCGCCCTGATCAGCCCGCCGAATAAAAATGGCTATATTAATCCGCACATCCTGGTTATGGCGGATTTATTAAAGGTAGATGAGGTTTACCGGGTTGGCGGAGCTCAAGGGATAGCTGCCCTGGCTTATGGCACAAAAACGATCCCCGCGGTTGATAAGATCGTTGGCCCGGGGAATGTTTATGTCAGCGAAGCCAAGCGGCAGGTTTTTGGCCAGGTAGATATTGATATGATTGCCGGGCCTACGGAACTGGTGATTATTGCTAACCGTTTCAGCGACCCGAAATTTATCATCGCGGATTTAGCTGCCCAGAAAGAACACTCTAAGGGGCTGGCCATACTGATCACTAATTCCAAGGCTTTAGCTCAGCAGGTTAAGTTGCAGGCTGCCGGTCAGGAAGGCTTTATTATTTTAACCAAGAATTTAGAGCAGGCGGTTGAGGTAAGCAACAGGATCGCGCCTGAACATCTTGAAGTCCTGGTACAGAATCCCCGGCGTTTGCTTAAGGGTATAAAAAATGCCGGCGCAATATTTTTGGGGCCATACAGCCCGACTGCAGTCGGCGATTATGTTGCCGGGCCAAGCCATGTTTTACCTACAGGCGGGAGTGCCAGATTTTTTTCAGGATTATCTGTCTGTGATTTTATGAAGAGTAACCACATTATCAGTTATTCCAGGAAAGCCCTGGAAAAAATGCGCGAGCCCCTGGAAAAAATTGCCGGAATCGAAGGCTTGGGCAAGCACATTGATTCAGTAAAAGCGAGGTTCCTCTAGTAGATAGTAGGTAGCATATAGTATGTAGGGAAAACGCAGGAGAAAGAATGGCTCAGAGAATAGCGGAAAAGACACGCAAAACAAGCGAAACAGAGATATTTATTAAACTGAATATCGATGGCTCCGGAGAGTCCAAGATTAATTCGGGTATAGGTTTCCTGGATCACATGCTGGAATTATTCGCTTTCTGGGGGCATTTTGATCTGGAAATTACAACTAATAGAGCTGACTTAAAAGTAGATATTCATCACACTAACGAAGACTTAGGGATTGTATTAGGCCAGGTTTTTAAGGAGGGGTTAGGAGATAAGGCGGGTATTAACCGTCTTGGTTCTATGTCCGTGCCGATGGAAGATGTGACTGCTAATGTTGCTATTGATATTAGCGGCAGGGGTTCATTTAAGCTGGATTTATTGGGTAAGGCAGTAGCCTATCCTTTGGCTCAGGGCGAAGAAAAATATAAAATGGAGTACGCAGAGCATTTTTTTGAGGCATTTGCTAAACAGCTAGGGATGAACCTGAACGTCAAAATAGATAATCCTAATCCGGATTTACACGCTACTCTGGAGCCTGTGTTTAAGGCCCTGGGCAAGGCTCTGGATATAGCGACACAAATCGACCCGCGCAGAAAGGGAATTCCTTCAACTAAGGGAGTTATTGATTAATGATTGCCATAATTGACTACGGTATGGGTAATATCCATAGCGTAAAAAAAGCGCTGGAACTTTACGGCGCTAAAATTAAAGTAAGTAATGATCCCGGAGAGATCTCTTCCTGCGCAAAACTGGTTCTACCGGGAGTGGGCGCGTTCGGAGATGCCATGCAGGAATTAGAAAAGCAGGGCCTAGTTACTCTGATCAAAGACGAAATAAGAAATAAAAAACCATTCCTGGGGATCTGCCTGGGGATGCAGCTTTTGCTTGAAAAAAGCGAAGAGGCGCCGAAGTGCAAAGGCCTGGGGGTTATTAAGGGAGAAGTCAAGAAATTCCCTGTTTCGGATTTAAAGGTCCCGCATATGGGCTGGAACCAGTTAAGGAAAGTTAAGGGCGAGTGTTTGCTGCTCAAGGATATTCCAGACAATTCTTACGTTTATTTCTGTCATTCGTATTATCCGCAGCCAAAGGACGGCCAGGCAGTTGCCGCGTCTACCGGCTACGGGATGGATTTTGCTTCAATACTCTGGCAGGATAATGTTTATGGCGCGCAATTCCACCCTGAAAAAAGCCAGGCAGTGGGCCTAAAAATGTTAGAAAACTTTGTTAATCTATGTTAATCATTCCAGCTATTGATCTGCAGGACGGATGCGTAGTAAGGTTTGTGCAGGGTAAGTTGAATAAGAGAATTTATTCCCGGGACCCGCTCAAAACTGCCAAGCATTGGGTTAAGCAGGGAGCGAAATTCCTGCACCTTGTGGATCTGGACGGCGCGTTTACCGGCGTTCCGAAGAACCTGGCGGTAGTTAAGGAGATCGCTAAGCAGATAAATATACCGGTAGAATTCGGCGGAGGATTAAGAAAACTGGAGACTATCAGTGAGGTGCTCAGCGCCGGAGCAGCCAGGGTTGTCTTAGGCACCCGGGCTGTTGAGGACAAAGATTTTTTGGAGAAAGCCTTCAAGAAATTCAAGAATAAGATCATAGTCGGAGTAGACGCTAAAGAAGGCAAGGTCATGGTCCGGGGTTGGAAATCCGGGCATAAGAATACGGATGCCCTGGATTTTAGCCTTTACCTGAAAAAAATCGGGTTTAACGAGTTGATCTATACGGATACTTTAAAGGACGGAACGCTGACCGGGCCGAACATTAAAGAGATCAAGAGACTGCTAAAATTGACCGGATTAAAAATTATTGCCTCAGGAGGTATCTCCAGCTTGGAGGACTTACATAAACTAAAAGCTCTGGAAAAGAGCGGAATAAGCGGCGTGATCGTAGGCAAGGCTTTATATGAGGGAAAATTTACTTTGCCTCAAGCCTTAAAATTTTCTTAAAGGGAGGAGAATATGTTTAGAAAGGTTTTTGTCTTATCGCTTTTAGTGGTATTCGCAGTATCTTTAGTTGGATGCGCTTCAATGAGCACGGTTAAACAGAAGGACCTGGAGATCCAGGGATTAAGAAACCAGGTTTCGGCTTTAGAGACCCAGTCTCAGAGTAAGGACCAGGAGATCAATAATCTCAGGGAAGCGCTGGCTAAGGCGGATGAGCAGGCTAAACCCGCAATGGTTCAATCCGGGACAGAAAAAAGATTTTCCAGCTTGAAAGATATCCAGGTTGCTTTAAAGAACGCCGGTTTTTACCAGGGTAATATCGACGGCCGGATAGGTAGACAGACACGTGAAGCGATCAAGGCATTCCAGAAAGCGAATAACCTGAAGGCTGACGGTAAGCTTAATAAAAGAACCCGGGCTGCCTTAATGGAATACCTGAATATGAAGACCAAATAGTATCTATGCTTGCTAAACGCATTATACCCTGCCTGGATATTAAAGACGGCAGAGTGGTCAAGGGAGTAAAGTTCCTGGGGCTCAAGGACGCGGGCGACCCGGTCAGCGTAGCCAAGCTCTATGACGCTCAACAGGCGGATGAGCTGACCTTTCTGGATATTACAGCCAGCGTTGAGAAACGTAAGACCCTGATTGAACTGGTTGAGCGGATAGCCCAGAATATATTTATGCCCTTTACTGTCGGCGGCGGGATAGCTGATCTGGCGGATATAAGGAATCTCCTGAATGCCGGCGCAGAGAAGGTTTCGGTCAATACCCAGGCAGTGAAGTTCCCGGAACTGATCCAGGACGCCTCTAAAAAATTCGGCAGCCAATGCATTGTTTTAGCTATTGATGCCAAAAAGACGCAAGAAAACTGGGAAGTTTTTATTAACGGAGGCAGGACGCCGACAGGTTTAGACGCTGTTGAGTGGGCCAAGAAAGGCGCTCAACTTGGCGCAGGCGAAATCCTCTTAACAAGCATGGATTATGACGGCACTAAAGACGGCTATGACCTGGAGTTAACCGAAACGATCTGCAAGGTCGTGAATATCCCGGTCATTGCCTCCGGCGGAGCGGGAAAGCTGGAAAATTTTTATGATTGTTTTGCCCGGACAGGCTGCCAGGCAGCCCTGGCTGCTTCGCTTTTTCATTACGGAGAGCTTACTGTAAAGCAGGTAAAAGAATATTTAAAGGAGAAGGGGATACCGGTAAGGTTATGATTAAAAAAACTAAAGTAAAGTTGAATGATTTCAAATTTGATAAAAATGGTTTGCTTCCGGCAATAATCCAGGATTATCGGAGCCAGGAAGTGCTGATGCTGGGTTATATGAATAAAGAAGCGTT
>JBAZIT010000022.1:0-13815 GCA_041651675.1 Candidatus Omnitrophota bacterium
TCAAAATGAAAGAAGAGGGAATCAACGTTCCCGCGTTGCCTTGCAATTTTATCCGGTGTGCCAATCGAAAAGAGGCGAAAAAGATGATCCTTGCTCTCACGTCTCAGTATGGCAACATGACAGAGGACGGGCTGTATGAGTTTCTGGAGGAATCCGGCATCGGGTTTGAAGAGATGCGGGATTGCTTCAATTTTCCGGAAATCAACATGGACGATTTCGGTGCCGGATATTATGGAGATGACGACAAGGGCAACGATGACGGCTTTGAGATGCCCGACCATGAATCAATTGAGACAGATATAAAGCTGGGTGACCTGTTTGAAATTGGCCCGCATCGATTGTTGTGCGGGGATAGTACCGACCCCGATCAGGTGGCAAGGCTTATGAATGGGGAAAAGGCGGTTTTGTGCAATACAGACCCGCCATATGGTATCAATTTTGTAAAACTTTCACAATCAAAAGGCCAAAGCAAGGGATATAACGATATAGAAAATGACGACTTTAAAGCGGGGGAGTTTCAAGAATTTTTAGAAAAGTCTATAAAAGCAAGCTTGCAACACTTAACTGATAATTGCGCTTTCTATTTCTGGCATCCGATGTTAACTCAGGGTTATTTCGCCGCCGCCGCCGCCGCCGCCGCCGCCGCCGATATAATTATTCACAGACAAATAATATGGGTTAAACCCACATTTATTTTTGGGCGCGGTGATTATCACTGGAGACATGAGTTGTGTTTTTATGGCTGGGTAAAGGGGCATAGACCTAACTTTTACGGCGAACGAAATCAAAATACAATTTGGGAGTTTGCAAGGGAAAATGATAAAATTCACCCTACTCAAAAACCAGTTAAGATTTTTGAAATACCAATACAAAATCACACGCTAAAAGGACAAATTGTTTACGAACCATTCACGGGCAGTGGTTCACAATATGTAGCCGCACACCAACTAAAACGCAAATGTTACGGCATGGAAATCGACCCTAAATACTGCCAAGTCATTATTGACCGGATGATAAGGCTTGATGACACGCTTGAAATAAAGAAAAACGGAGTGCCATACCAACGCGAAAGCATGGCGTCTTAATTAATCAACCCACCCGAAAGGAAGTGACATGAATCAAAAGAAACGACTCAGCCTGAAAGAAGTGGCCGGCAAGCTCGACATCAGCTACAAAAACGCCTTGTCGCTTGCCCATGAAAAGGTCATCCCGGCGTTCAAGTTCAAGCCGACCGGGCAATGGTACATTTATGAGGATGATTTTAATTTATTTGTCAATAGCAAACAATATTTCAAAATAGATCAAGAGGACGACGACCAAACGACCTAATCAAGCCTTGATTCGTCAAGCCTGATCTCTATCCTGTCAAATCCGGCTCCCGACTGTTTGTAAAATCCTTTGGATTTTGCGAACAAGTAGAGCTCACGACCAAGACAGCGCAAAAACTCCCGGATCACATCCGGACCGCTCTTAGGCCAACTATCCCACCTTACCGCATCTTTGCAACCGCCCGCCCGAACCCAAGATAATTCAATGATTTGGGCGACATCCTGCAAGTCATCCGCGTCACACGCCACCCTGACGGCATGAAATCGCCGCTCAAATACCGACCATCCCAATTTGCGATAATCATCTTTTCCCATGTCCTAAATCATAACGATAAATTTTTGGTAAGTCAAGCTTTTTGGATTGTAATTTATGATCAATCTGTGTCTATTTTGTGCTATCCGTGTCGGTCAATGTCCATTCGCGTCAATTTGTGGTTTGAGATTTTCCATTATTAGGTATGGGACAAGACCGAATCAAGCCCCCAAAAGGGGAAAAGAAGTTAAAATCATCCAAGCAATCCAATGGCTCAAAGGGATCCAGGCAATCCAAGCAGAAGGAACAGCCGAAACCTAAGCCGGGCAATGTCAAAAACCGGCCACTGCTCATGACCGACGAGGTGGTTGAACAGATATGCAAGCTGATTTCGCTTGGCAATTACGAATGCGTGGTGGCTCAGGCTGTAGGGATAAGCCAGCAAGTCCTGATTGAATGGAAGAAGCGGGGGAAAAATTCCACTCATGGCGTGTATCGGGATTTCTGGCTGAAATATAGGAAAGCTAAAGCGGAGTTTATTACCCGCGCCACCGCCAGGATTCAGAAAATCGCTTTTGACGCTGACAGCAAATCATGGCAAGCCCTGGCATGGATGCTTGAACGCCGTTACCCTAAACAATACGGAAAGAAAGAGCTAAATTTCGACGATGTCGGCCGAGGTGGAATCCAAGTCAACATCAATCCTTGCGTCATGCCAAAATTAAAACAATCAGAGATTGATCAGCAAATGGGGGGCAATGGGGCCAACCTAACGGAACTTCTGGAAGGGGAGGATATGGAGGGCGGCGGAGATGCCTAAAATGATCAATGTATCACCAAAATTTCTCCCCTCCCAGGTCCCGTTTTATGCCGATGATTCCAGCCCGTATCCGTGTTTTATAGGTGGATATCGTTCCGGAAAGACTCATATCGGATGTCAGAAGATGATCAAAAGTATGTTTATGAATTTCAGCCATGCCGGACGGCCGGTCAATTTTCTTGTCGTTGCCCCGACTCATTCCCTGTTGAAAACAGTCATTATCCCCAAAATCAAAGAACTCATCCCAACTTATGGAATCAAACCGGACATCAATCTGTCGGACATGGTCGTCACCACTCCGATCGGATTGATATATCTCCGATCAGGGTTCCAGCCAGAAACCATTATCGGGTTTGAGGTGGGCGGAGTATGGATTGACGAGCCCGGCGTCCAGAAGAGGGAGGCACTTGACCGATCAGCCGCCCGGTTATCTGATATCGGCTCTCGTACTATGCAGACCATTCTGACCGGCACACCAGAACCCGGAAAACAAGAAAATTGGTGGGAAGACTTTTGTGATACAGCAGGCGTCCAGATATACCGATCGTCCACCCGTGAAGCCGTGGAATACGGAACCATCGACAAGACCTATATTGACCGGCTAAAGACCATCTATTCTGATAAACTCCTGCAAGCCTACATTGACGGCGAATTTGTCAACATAAATGAGCATTTGATGTTTTACGAGTTTCGAAACGAACCCCCACACATTCATTCTTACACCTTCAATCCCGAGCTTCCCGTCCTGCTGGCCTGGGATTTCAACGTCAACCCGCTTTGCGTGAATATAGCTCAAATGGAAACCGGCAAGATCAGGGTATTTGACGAGGTTCACCTTGCCAATTCCGACACCCGGCAAGCGGCGGATCAGATTGTCAGTCGATACGACAAGGCTAAGGTATTCTATGTTTTTGGGGACGCCTCGGCCCGGGCCAGAGACACGCGAAACAGCAAGGTAACGGACATGGATATCATCGTCGCTAAGCTCCAGAAAGCCCAGAAGCAGGTATACAACCGGATCAACACGTCAAACCCCAGTATCCGAAACACGGCCAACCTTGTCAACGGGATTCTGGCTCCATCGAACGGCGACCCGCTACTGTCAGTTGATCCCCGGTGCAAACATATTATCAAAGATTTTCTGAACGTAACGGGCGACAAGGCCAACGACGAGCGGCTTGGATTCGGGCATCACGCGGATGGGATTCGATATTTGTGTGATAAGATTTTCGGCAAACAGGCAATCAGAAAGGCGGCTTAAGGGTGGCTTATATTATATCCGACAACGATAACTTATTGGCTCCGCGGATTACCAATACCAACATAGCCCGGCACCATGCGGATTATGATAAATATAATTCCGAGTGGTCCGACCTGTTTGATTTCTATAAGGCCGGATTTGACCTTGATATCAAGAAGGTATTGACCAAGTTTTTCAGGGAAGACGACAAGGAATATGATTACCGATGCAACGTCACCCCCTATATCAATTTCCCCAGGTCAATCATTGAATTTCTGCCAAAGATGGTTTTCGAGCAGGACATTACATGGAACCTCCCCGCCTATGCCGATTCCAACGCCTTGCCCTTGATGGATATCGACATTAATGGAACAATGCTGGACAAGTATGTCAAGGAAATGATTATCCTGTCTCGGTGTGTCGGCAAGATGTACACCCTAGTTGATATTTCCGGCATTGACGGAGACCGGCGGCCGTATGTGGTCACCTACCTCCCAACATCCGTCATCAACTGGAGAAAATCAAGAGACGGATTTGACTGGATCGTTTTTGAGGAAACCAATACCGTCCAGCCACAGATAACCGACAACCCGGAAGAGGTCAAGACCTATCGATACTGGAGCCGAAATGAAATTGCTGTTTGGGAGGTCCGAAAAAACTCATACAGGCTGATCCACAACGTCCCGAACGATATCGGGGAGGTTCCGGTCGTCGAGTTTTCACCCCTGGTTAACCTTTCCGGGCTGAATATTGTCGATTCCGGGTTTTATGACCTTGTCCAGGTCAACCGGGCATGGACAACCATCCTCTCAAACATGTTGTTAAACATGATCCTGCAGAACGGCCAGCTTGTCTTGCCGACCGAATCCGTGGTTGAGGCAACCAAGTCGGGCTATGGCGATGCCAACATTGACCCCTCTGAGATTGAACGTACCGAGGCCAAAAAAATGAAGCTCAATTCCGCCATTACCGAGCAGGGAGAAAGCAAAGGAACATCCCGAATTATCGCACCGGCCAATACCATTCCCCAGCACTTGGACGGGATGAATGCCATGATGGATCTGATGTATAAAATAGGCGGAATTGCATATATGGACGACCGTGGAGAATCGGGCGTAACTAAGTCCTATAGATTCAAGGAAACCAAGTCAAACCTGGCGCACCTTGCCGACCAAGGGGAAATCTATGAGAAAAACATCATCTATTTCATGGCGCGGATGAAAGATAAAACCCGCACCGTCAACATGGACGACATCAAGATTGAATTCGAGCGTGATTATGACACCGAAACCATCCTTGACAAAATTAATCAGATCAAGGCCGTGGGTGATACCTTCCTGTCCTGGTCTGAGACATTCCTTAAGGCGTTCCTTGAAGAGCGCCTGAACAGCATGATCAAAAATGTTGATAATAAAGCACGACAAAAGATCGCGGCCGAGGTGGGAGCGATGGTCTACGATAAGGCACTAATGAAGAGCCTGAGTACAAGCCCGCCCGCGTCCGGATCAAATCTAACTATCTAACCAAAACCAATGTCAAACCAAACCAGATTGAAACCCATAACACAAAGGAGAAATCTCAACATGGGTAAGAAGATCGCTATTGTGTTGCTGACGGCTTGCTTCATCATTCTGCCTGCCGTCATGTTTTTGACGGTTGACAGTTCCCAGGCATGGGTGACCGCCGGTCGGAATGTGACTCTGATCGATTCGGTCACCGTCAAGGTGAACACCAACTATCTCAAACAGCTGAAGGGCATCAACTCTTATCGGAGCGTGGTTGACCTGCTGTTTGAGTGGTCCAAGGCCGGGACCTGCGAAACTATCGATTTCGTCGTTTTGAGTGGCGGTAAATTTGATTCCACCGCCCGAATGAGCATTGTCAACAGCCCCTACGAAACCGGCGCACTGGGAACCACTACCGTCGTCAAGCCTGCTTATTTTCGATTACAGCTTGATTCCCTCCAGGCTCAGGTTGACACTAGCTTCCATTTGTCAGGATATGGTTACGGCGTGGACACCATTAAGGTTCATGTCCCCGTCACCGTTCCCGCCAATGCCGAATACGTCTATGTCAAAACCAAATGGACCAACGCGGCCGCGAACGACAGTTCCAACACCTTGCGAATCAACGCCTGGTAAACAACGTAAATAACCAAGAACCAAAATAAGGAGAAAAACCATGAGTGACGAGAACAAAGACAAAAATCCGGGTCAGAACACTGATCCCAAGCCTATCGAAGAGCAGTATACACAGCTTAAAACCCTGTATGATACTGTCTATGGCGAAAAGACGACCCTAACCAAGGAAAACGGGAAGCTTTCAACCGAACTTAAAACCATCAAAGCCCAGCTTGACGAGATCAAAAAGCTGGAAGCGTTCAAAGACCTGAACCCCGATCGGGTCGGAGAATACCTCCAGGTGGATGAGATCATTAAGGCCAAGGGAATTGAGATCGAGAAGGTTGAAAGCAAGTACAAAAAGCAGATTGAGGATCTTCGGAAGGAGCTGGAAAACCAGCTCAACACCGAGAAAACGGCCAAATCATCGCTTCAGGTGGAGTATGACACCTACCGGAAAAACTCGATCATTCTTGAAAACTTGCCCGAGCTGAACAAGGGAGCGCCCAAAAAGCACCTCTTGGAAATGCTGTCAAAACAGTTCGAGAATGACGCCGACCATCCCGGAGAAATCAAATTCACCCGGCGACCCGAGGACCCAATGACGGGGAAAAAGACCACCGTCACCGAGGCCATCGACATCCTGCGTGAAGACCAAGATTTTGCTTTTTATTTCCCGGCCAAGTCTGCCAATGGTTCCGACTCTCATGGATCGAATACTAACACGACTGGTGCTTTCCGGTTGTCAGGGAACCCGGAAGCCGACTGGAAAGCGGCCAAAGAAAACAGAACCCAGTAAACAATTTCAAACAATCAAGGAGTAATGGGGTATGGCAAACGATTTCAGAGCGCAGACTTCCTATTTTCGAGGGATTCTGGATGCAGGGTTTAAGATGGAAATGGACCTGCTTAAAACTTGCCGATACGACATTTCGGCCGACATGGCCGGAGCGAAAAGCATGACCATCCGTGGCGTGAGCGATGTTACCCTGGAGAATTACACCGGAGCCGACCTGACCGCGGCCCGGGCGACCGTAAATTCCGACACCCTGACCCTGGACAAATGGAAAGCGGCCACCGCCCGAATCCAGCGGGGCGATTACGAAAGTGACGCCCAGCTTCAGCAGCTGATGAACGACATCGCGGGAAAATTTGTCCGGCAAACCAAACAGCTCGTCAATACCGAGATTTGCGCCCAGTATGCGGTCGCGACGGCTCTTTACAGCGACGCAAGCCCGGCCGTATTGACCCCGGTAAATGCTTGGGTCAAACTTAACGAGTTTGTGACCGCCTTTGAGGAGGCCAACGTCCCGGATGAAGACCGGATTATAGTGATTCCGCCCGCTGTTGCCGGGCTACTGACCGACGTCAAAAACCTGAAAGGGATTAATGGCTCCATCACCGCCCAGATTGTCACCTGTAACCAGGTGTCAAGCACCGGTTCCGGAGCCGAAAAGATTTACCGGATTCTTGGCTATTCCAAAGACTGGTTATTGGCCGGTCTCGGAATTGACGAGGTAAAAATGGGCGATATCGGCGAACTTAATTTCGGACAGTACATCAAGGCATTGATTCTGTACGGTGTCGATCCGGCTACCAATGTTATTGGTACTCACGGATGGACCATGAGCGCCCAGGTTGACAATAGTGTACTGTCAGCTTAACAGTTTTAACCAATAGGGACTAAATAGGGCGGATTCCGGTACGATACCGGCCGCCCTCCCTATGACGAGGAGGATTAACCCAAATGGCAAAAATGAAACAATCCAATTTTGCGATTTCAGATAGCCCGGCCGGCCCAACCCCTGAGCCGATGATCCACGCCCGCGATGTTTTCAATGACGCCATACCGACCCCGGTCAAGTTTTACGGGCTATACAAGCTGATCCGCAAAGCTGACGGGATTACGTTCTACATCAGCAAGAAAGAGGCGGAGGCGTTTAAGGCCAGTAAGAAAATGGTTGAACAGTTTGACATTGAAGGACCGATCGAATGAGCCTTGTTGTCGGAACCAATAGTTACATTACAGTCGCCGAGGCCGATACCCTGCTTGCAGATCATCCCGATGCTGCAATTTGGACAGCCCTTACCTCTGCAGAAAAATCAACATGGCTGATCCACGCCTGCAACCAGCTCGAAACATTGTCATTCAGAGGATCGAAAGTCGAAACGACCCAAGCCCTGGCATTCCCGCGCAACTTTGACACCATTTCGAATTACACTCCAAACAACGTCAAGATCGGCCAAGCCTTGCAGGCTCTATGGCTATCCCAGAATTACGAACGGCAAAAGGAACGGCTACACCTGGACGACCTGAATATTGGTAATTACGGAGTGGGTGACGTTACTGAAGTAAGGTTCAAGGTCAGCACGTGGATATGCTCAGAGGCACGCGCCAGGGTATTTATATATGTCAACAATTATATGAACTTCCCGGAAGTTTCCCGGACGTAAAGGACCCATTATAAATGCCAACCGATATCCAGGCAGTAAAAAACATCTTTGGTCAAACGGAGCTATTCATCAAAAACCAGTTTCAGCGGGTGGCCCTGTACGATTCCGGCTCGATTGAGGCGTTTGTTTTGAAGATCGGCGCACTGAAAGACAACAATGACAAGTATTTGACTGATTTTGTGGACAAAAACCTGGCAAAAGAGTATATCATTCAAGCCCGAAAAGAAGCAAAGAAACTAGGCTTGCAGAACTCGGTTAGCGTGTCATTTGCTACCAAGCAATACCTGGATGACATCAAAAATCAGTTTTTGACAATGAACAGGCAATATTATGAGGGTGCGGTCAAAGCGGTCCGGCATTTTGGGAACGTCTTTAGCCAACTCCAGCCGACCGACATCATCAAAGGCGGCATCAAGGAAATCAATCTTATTGTCCGTGAGGCCGTTATCAACGAAATGACCGGGGCGCAACTGACCAAACAACTGGCGGACTATGTAAGCCAGGACGCGGCCGGAATATTCAACAAGGTGACCGATCAAACAGGGATTACCAAGCTACAATCGATCAATTCGGTTACCGGTAAGGTGATCAATTATGACCCGGTCAGCCTGGCTGAAACATGGGCGCGGACGGCCATGAGGGACATGACCGAACGGGCGCGGCATGACTACTATCTGGCCAACAAGCTTGACCTGGTGATTGTATCCAGTCACGGCGATGCTTGCCCGCTTTGCGTTCCGTGGGAGGGTCGGATATTGTCGATTACAGGCAAGACCGAAGGGTATTATACGGTTGACCAGGCGCGGGCGGCCGGGCTGTTCCATCCCAATTGTGAGCACAACACCTATTCCTATTATGCGAATGAGGAGAAAGCCGTCGGAGCCAAGCCGGAGTTTAGTAATCTGACCGAGTACCAAGAAAAACTTGTCACCAAGGCGGGGGTAACGGCATGAGTAGTCCGAAATTTTTTGGCATGAATCAGCCTGCTTTTGAAATGACCGGAGACATGGATCCCGATACCGGATTTTTGACCGAAACCGGCGGCATACAATTCAAGGCCCGGGTGATAAAATCTCAGCAGCGGATCATGGGCCCTGATCGATCAGAAATCCAGACCAATTATAAGCTCTATACCGAATATACCAACCTAACACCCGGCAGCAAGGTCAGTATCGACGGCGGAGTGACAAGCTATGACGTTTTGTCGGTTGAGATTGTTCAGGACATGGCGGCAAGGACCCTGTACCACATTGTAACCATCTAAGGAATTGGGATAATGGCAGACACCTCCAACATAACGGTCAAAATCAATAGCGAAGCCCTAAATAAAGTCATCTCTGATTGTGCCAAGCCGGAATATATAAACGCCGGATTACGCGCTTTTGCGCTCTGGGTACAAGGTGAGGTACAAGAGAAGGCTCCCCACGTTACTGGCGCCCTGCAATCTTCAACCGTTATCGATGATCCGGAGTACCTGCACACAGAAATTAACAAGCGCGGGGACGTGATCACCTCCGACAAAATGCCTGACGCCCGGTTTCAGGTCAGGCAGGCTATTGAATACGCTAAGGAGGTTTTTGAGCGGAACGGGAGCCCGACCGGTGATCCGAAAATCCTACTCAAATCCGGCACGAATAAATCAATGTTCATCGAAAAATTCAAAAAGGGATTCATGGATGCGGCCGGAATCCACGACGAAAAGGAGCCGATAAATGGCTGATATATTCAGCATTGCCAAAGCTATCAAGGAATATCTGCTCGACCAGCCTGAATTATCCACAGAAACTATTTGGCTCATGAATTACCCGGCAGTGGAAACTGTCGGCATCTTGATCAGCGTCACACATAACGCTCAGGATGAGAATTTTGAACGCATCCCGGTAACTATTGATGTGGCCGTGAAGGGGAAAAAAGAGAACATCAAAAGCATTTACACGAAATTGGAATCTATCGAATCGTTCATAATTGGGAATATGATAGACATCTCGGACGGGGCCGGGAAAACCTATCGCATTCTCAGACTGTTACCGTTCGGAGATCGGGCAACCGAATTTTCGGACGACAAAATCAACATCTATCACTACCGGGTGTACCAAGCAATTTTGGTGCTGATAGAAGAACTGGAAGGCGTCCCGGACCCTGACGGCAGGTAATCCGGGTAAAAATTAATCAGCATGGGGCAAAAGTAACACTAACAACAAGCAATCATAACACCACAGGAGGTTATGGAATATGGCTGATGTTTTGGATGTAGTAACCAACCTTAAGCAGGGACCCGCAACGGTCTATATCACACCTTACGATTCCGGCGGATCACTGGCGGCCGATGACATTGTTATCGGACTGGCGTTGAATGGGGTGGATTGTACCCTAACAGAAACCTTTCGGAAACGGACTGCCGATTCGATTTTGTTTCCGATCAAATACGTGCTCGAAAGCGTGGCCTTTGTTGCAACGGCAGTGTGTCAGGATATGAGTCCGAGCTTTATCAATCAGTTTTTGGGGGGTGAATTGGTGACCGCCGTCGGTGATGCCACCAAAACCCGGATCAATGTTGAGACCACTACTCCCTTTCGGCTGGAGTATGGGGCAAATGTTAAGATTGTGGACAACGTTGATACTGACGACGTGATCGAAATTGTCAAGGCCGAAGTTTACGTTGAATCTCTTGACCTGTCGAAGTCAACCAAAAAGAACATGACTTTCACCGTTAAGATGGAAGCCGTTCATCCCAATTCCGGTACCACCGTTGTCAAAATCGGATCAACCTCGGCCGCTTAACCACAGCCCAAACCAACAGAAGGAGAAAAGCATACAATGAAACGGATCGTAATCCTGATTATGGCCTTGCTGGTGTGTGTCGGATTCGTCGGCCAGAACATGGCCGCGGTCGATACCACTTACGTCAAGGTCGGAACCAATGTCAGTGTTCGGGGCAACTGGTTTGAAACCAACCTGTCAACAGCTTTCGGCGTGACGGTGAAATACGTCATGCTCCAGCTTGACGATTCTTTGCTTGTCAAGTACAAAGTGATGTGCGGGTTTCGGTATACCGACAAGGGCGACACCAACAAAATTTTCATGGCTGACCCGGTGGTACCCTATAAAACCCTTAACGGAGCCGCCGACACCTTGCGGCTTAAACCGATTTATGTTGATACCGAGAAAGACTCGGCCGAATTTAATTTCTTGGATTCGGCTTTTGTGCTGACCGGTGTTGCTGAATCCGGCCGGTTCCTGATCTACGAGGTGCCGCCTCGGGCTCATCGGTTCTGCATTTTCCCGATGGTAACAACCACGGTGGCAAACAGCAAGCTCCGGCTCAACGTGTACCGCTATAAGTGGTAAGCACCTGGTATTAACGTTAACCGCGAATGATCAACCTCTCCGGCGGTTCCCGGCATTCGAGCCGGGCCGCCGGTGATGGTTAAATGTGCGAAGGATGAACAAGGCAAAAAGGAAATGAGAAAGGAATAAAGGAATTATGAAAACCAAGGCCATATCCAACGAAAACAAACGGCGGATAGACGAGATTGTCAATCAGCCCATCGAGATCACCATTGACGGCATTGCTTTCACCTGCAGGAAAAGGAGCCTGCTCTATATACTGGGCGTCAACAAGGCTCCGCTAAAGATCACCCAAGCATTAACCGGAATCAGCAAGGGCGAAAGCTCAGAAGCCGAAATCATGGAGGCCATGACCGGCCTATATGACATCATCCGGGAAATTGTAATCGACCCGGCCGGACAAGACCTGGATGACCTTTTGGCAGCTTGGGATACCAAACACGTCATGGATTTATTCAACACCTACTGCTATGGGGCCAATACCGGTAAGGCGGCCGTGAACAAGAAAGAGATTGAAGAGGTTATTGACCAAGCAAAAAACTCCTAACCGGGGACGGATTTTGGGCATTATACCGGATCATCCCCAAGGATTTTAATGGATACCCGGCAGAATCACCGGCAAAACGATTTGAGATCATGACGGGACTTATGTCATACGATTTTGACCTGGCGTTTAATGTGCGCCTGGCGCAAGAGAAAGATAAACAAAAGGAAGAGGATGAAAAGAATAACCCGAAAGGATCCTGCGGCGGCAACTATGGAAATTATGGGAGAGAACGAAAGGTTAAGTTTTCCGGGTCGGTCAAGGACTGGATTAAAACCGGCGGAGCGGCCGGAAACGCATTTATCCAAGTGAACAAGAAACCACAAGGATAAGGGAGAACAAAAGGTAATGGCAGGAAACCTGATAGGTCAAGTACTTCTTGGATTAGGGCTTGATACTGATGCACTAAAAAAACAAATCCCAAGCATTGAGGATATGTTCAAAGGGCTGGGCAAAAAGATCATTGCGGGCGCAAGTTTAGCATCGGTTGGATTAGCTATTAAAGCATCCATTGATGCATTTTCTGGGCTCCAGGACAAAATGGCACTGATAGATACCCTGGGCGCGTCAGATGATCGCGGGATTGCCGGACTGAAAAATCAACTCATTGAATTATCCAAACAATTACCCATATCATCATCGGAGCTTGCCGAGGCCGCATACCAGGGGCTATCGGCCGGGATTGCATTCGATAAAGTTGGTGCGGCGGCCAAAATAGCCGGAATGGGGGCGCGGGCTGGCGTGTCTGATACAAAAACCGCGATGGATGCACTCACCACCGTGATGAATGTCTGGGGTGAAGAGGTCGGCGACGCCGAGGCTGTTATGGATATTTTTTTGACCACACAGAATCTCGGAAAAACCACAATGGGAGAGCTTGCCGCGTCGATTGGAGGTGTTGCGGCAACCGCTGCGGGTATGGGCGTTTCGTTTCGAGAGGTTTCGGCAGCAACGGCGACACTTACTTTGGCCGGAGTCAATACCGCCGCCAGTATGACCGGTTTGAAAGCGGTTCTATCCAATATAGCAAAGCCCTCACAAGATGCCTCGGCTATGGCAAAAGAGTTGGGTGTTGACTTTTCAGTTGCCGCCTTGCAGTCCCAAGGGTTCGCGGGATGGACGAATACTTTAAAGGAAAAACTAGAGGAATATACACTAAAGGGCGGGAACGCAACCGATGCGAATACCAAGCTATGGGGGTCAGTCGAAGCCCTGAATGTCATGCTGAACCTGACCAGCACTGAAGGCGGAATAAAGTTCAATGATTTTTTGGGGAAAATGAACGATTCGGCTGGAACAACGCAGGAGATGTTCGGCAAGGTGAATGACACCTTTTCCAGCCAGTGGACAATTTTGAAAAATCAATTATTCCCGGTTCTCGAATCCTTGGGTTCTGCATTTGTGACAGTCCTTATCCCGGCTATGCAACTTGCCGGGCCGATCATCAAGGCACTGGCTGAATATTTTGTGACCTATGTTGGTCAAATGGTCGATTCGGCAAAAGCGATAGGAACCGCTTTCGGTGCTGTTGGTGACGCCTGGTCATGGATTACTGGAACAGCCGGACTTGAAGAACAGGCAGCGGCCTATCTGGAAGCCGAAAAGCTCAGAAAAGCGGCGGCTGATAAAGCGGTTGAAGATGCAAAGGCAGCAGAAAAGGCGATACTGGAAGCTAAGAACGCGAAATGGGAAGAGACCAAAAAATATT
>JBAZIT010000023.1:0-13608 GCA_041651675.1 Candidatus Omnitrophota bacterium
GGGATTGAAAGCGTTACCAAAATTGCCCGATTTTTTACTTGACAGCGACGAGCTACGTGTTATACTTTGGTTGTAATTGGAACACGTAACGAAATGGCAAACCCGGAGCAATCCGGGGGCGCAAAGCCGCGGATCCTAAAACTTCAACGCAAGCAATACCACAGGACAGCCGGGCTGCCGAATTACCGACGGAATTTGACAGTTTGGCTCTTTCTTTTATAAGCTTAGTAAAGTATTTTACAAACGCTTTATAAAATGAATATGAAAGCTACTCACGCAAAATCAGAAAAAGTGATGGGGGTAAGGGGGGAATTGTATTCCACCCTTTTAGGATATAGTAATATTAAAATAAAATGATAAGACTAAAAGCCCACACAGATGACCGGGTAGTTATCAAAGCAGAAGCCAAGCCGGAATTTAAATCCAGTTTTAAAGCTTGGATCCGCGTGGTAGCTTTTGTCGTAGCCGCGGTCTTCATACCTGAGCAGGTTGCCCAAGCCGTGGAGTATGATTGGCGCGTGCTTTGGCATAAACCTGCGTTAGGCCTTCCTTCCAACACATTTGCCCCAGATTATCTCAAAAACGTTCAAAATATCAATATTCCGCAAGCTGTAAAAGGCATCCTCAAAGATATAGCCAATAAACCCGTAACTTCCATTAAAATATCAGATAATTTGATCATAGAGCTGGATAAGCCCTTAAAAATGTCCAATCAGAGGATAGAAGAGCTGTATAACTGGCTGATGGGCAAACCTTGCGGGTCCAAGGCGCTGGCTGACTTCTTAAACTATAAAGGGGTCAAGGCTGAAGAGCAGGATATTGCGGTTTTTGCTTTGACCATAGATATCTTAAATGAAGTAGTTAAGCCGGAAGGTAATCCCGAAGTTATTAAGAACTCTCTTTATGCTTTATCCAAGGCTTCCGAATTTTTCGGGCTTAAGCTTTATCCGGTAAAGCTGACTGAGCTATCCGCAAAGTTAGCTCCTTTCATCGCGCACTTAAATGGCGATCACTATGTTTTAATTACTAAGGTCAATAATGAAAAAATTTACTTTTTGGATGAACACAAAGAAGAGTTCCTCCCTGTAGAAAAATTCCTCAAAGATTTTTCCGGTTATGCCTTAGTCGCGGACCAAACCTTACAGCCGCTTTCAGATAAAGAAGCCAAGCAGGTTCTTGGCGCCAGGTCCAACAAGAAAGGCTATGCGGATATTTCGTCTTTATTTGAAGAGCCGTCTACCAGCGATTTATTGGTAGGCGCCGGGATTACTTTAGCTACGATGGTTGCTTCTTCTTATATTGGCTCGGCTCTAAGCGGCACTGCTTCTAGCTGGGGCGCCAGCAATGCAATCTCCTCTTTTGGCCAGGGCGCCTTATACAGCCAGATCGGCCAGGCAGCTACTAACATCGGGGTGCGTAATCTCGGCATGGATGCTACCACTGCCCAGGTATTCGGCACTGCGACTATCGGCGCCTTTAGTGGCGGGAGTTCAGCATATTATCAGGGAACAAGCATAGGTATGGGCGCATTAAACGGCGCCCTCTTAGGTGCTGCCAAAGGCGGCGCCAGCGTCCTTGCTTACGATATGTTTAAGGATACCAGCTTATTTAAAAGCAATCCTTACATCGGCAGGCAGTTCACTAATTTACTTGGCAGCGCCGTAGGCTATTCAGCGTTTATGGGGACTATGGGTGCTCTTTCCGATACGGCTTTAGATACTGGCTATAAAATGCAAGTGCCGACAGTTGACGGCAAGTCTGATTTTATTTCCCCAAAGACTTTTTCCCAGGGCTTGGGAATGGCCTGGGATAGCATGAAAGGTTCTCTCATCCAGCAGGGTGTAGGTTTAACCGTAGAATACGCTGCTTCTAAAGGTTGGTTAGGCGGCACCTTACAGAAGCATCCGGGTTACAGCAGGCTTTTAGGCGAACCTCTGGGCAGCTTAGCCGCAGGAAGCTGGGCTGGCCAAGATATTACCAAGGCTTTATATACAGGTTTAGCTTCAGGGATCGTGTCAGCTGGCCTTGGCGCCCTCGGTGGCAGTTATGATACGGTCACAGGAAAGAATAACTGGGGCTTGACCAAGATGCAAATGTCCACGCTTAATTGGTTGGGGAGCGCAACCCTTTATTCAGCGGCTGGCGCTGCTGTTTTGGCTAATCAGTCAAGCGAGGAACTAAGCTCAGGCGATTTGTTAGCTTTCGGCGGGACTTTATTCGCCAGGCGCTTTGGCGAATTCGCCGTCAATTATACAACCTTTGGCGGAACTTCTCCGGCTTATACCAAGGGTGCCCGCGGTTGGTCTGAAGTCCAGTATATCGAAAAACTCGCTCAACTTGCCGGCGTCTCTGATTTTAAGGCTAACGCCGATTACGCGATGAAGCAGGCCGGTTACACTGATTGGAATAAATTTGTAGAAGACGGCCGCCTGAGTTCCCTTATGCCGTCTGTTGCCTATTCCCTGGTTAATTATGCCCAGTCAAGCGTTCATTATGCGGCAGTCAGTAACCTTACTGGCTTAGGCAAGGATATATTATATCCGCTTGTTTCTCCCCTCGAGATTGACGGTAAAAAATTAGGTATCGCTTCTAATCTTAAGATCAAAGTCCAGCCGCCGGTTTTGTGGGGTGATGCCGATTTGGTGAAATACTGGAAGGATACAGACCTTATAAAAGATGTCATAAATTATAAGAGTGAATTAGCCGGCCAAGAGACAATAGGCAAGGGGATATACAACGAGGCAGAGAGGGATTTCGTAAAAGAAAACGCCAAGGTTTTGATTAATGACGATAAAAGCGTAAGCTTAAAATTGCTTCTGCCTAAAACCGAATCTTATACCAGCAACGCTGATGCCAAGCCGCAACCCATTAACGAGAGTTTAGCTTTATTTGGCCAGGGTTATAAGAATTATGTCGAAAATAAACTGAAAGGGCAGGCTTCTTTATTCCCGGAATATTCTTTCGCCGCTAAGCCCGAACTTTACTCCGGGGTATCGGTCTCCGCTATTGAAAATGAAGATAAGGGCCCGGCGAAATCAATTGGGCCGCAGCTATTTAGCCAGGAAAGCATGGGAAAGGCCCGTGAATATACTGAAAATGTTTATTTCGGCCCAGGCCACGGAGTAGATGTAAAGGTTGAACACGTAACCGCAGAAGTAAATAAGATGAGCGGTACCTTAGGCATGCTGTTGCAAAATAAAAACGGACAGCTAGGCCTTGATTTTAATACAATCAATTATTCTGCCGGAGCTAAATGGCAGGTCCCGAAATTCGAGATCAAGAATGAGAATAAAATGGGCCAGGCCGGATACGCCTATTACGCCGACAAAAATACAGGCGTGCGTTTTGATAGCAGCCGGTACCTGGGCCATTTAAAAGGCCAGTCCGGAGAAGTTATTATCGGCAACGGTAACTTCTACGGCGAAGGCGCTTTTGTCAACGAATTAATCAAGCCCGGAGATAAACCCAGAGAATTCAAGAATATCGAAGGGCTGGCCGGAATCACAACGGATGTCACCTTATCCCGCTTAGATTATCTGTATAAGTTTGACGCGCTCGGTAAGCAGGCTTTAGATGCAAAGCTTTCTTATGCGCAGGGCAAATACGAGCAAAGATTAACAACTCCTTCTGAAACCATTCTTCAAAGCGCAGAGCTGATCCTGGCTGCCATAGAGCCTTCCAGAGGCATAATCAACGATGCCGGGCAGCAGCCTCTTCTTTTAGGCGTAGCAGGCAAGATGGGGGCAGAGATACAAAGGCCTAAGACAGCGGAAAGCGCATTCGTTACTCAAGGTAAAATATACGATTTAGACGAATTCAGCGGTACACCTGTTTTGCTTACCGCCGGAGATCTTCTTGTTCCGGCCCAGAAAGGCGGTTCATCCGAAACTACTAGTACTCCGAAAGCCACTAAAGTAGACTTAATGCGCACAGGGTTACTGGAAGGCTCTTATATAGAAGGCACGGATAATAAAAAGTGGCCGGTAAACCTGGCTAGCGGCTTCGGCGGATTAGTCGCAAACATGGATGAGCGTGGCACGGTTAAGGGGGTGGACGCAAGCTCTTTTAACCTTGCCGAAGGAGCAACTTGGCGTGGCGTAGCAGCTGATACTTATACAAAAGACAGAGCGATTAATGTTGCAGGAGAAAATCGGCTTATATCTTCATTTAACGTTTACCAGGATGGAAGGATTTCTTTTACTTCTTTAGGTATAAAGCCCGGGGACAGAAGCGGTTCTCTTAGGATAGGCGCTAATAGCAGCGAGTTGCAGGAGATCTATCTTAAAGGGGCAGGGCAGGAAGTAGAATACAGCGTTTTTAAGTATAACCCAGGCCTTAGAGAGACTATAGCAGGCAGCTTCGAGCGGGGAAAGGAATTGGCAATTGCCGAGGTCCAGGGAGATAACAAGATGCCTGAGCAGCTAAAGGGCGGGGTTATCTCGCAGATAGAAAATATCACCACAGACACAGACCTGATCAATTTTCTTGATAAAGGAATTAAATTCAATGTAACGTCCTGGGCTGAATACAGGATAGGCAAGGAGCTTCCTGAGGAGCAGGTAGTCTTTGGCAAAGGGATTGAACATAAATTAGGCTGGCAGGTAGACGGGGCAGAAGCCTCTTCTTCCCGTTTGGGCGGCCAGTTCAGGATGCAGGGGCAGACCGGAGAATACACTGCTATTCAGCACTGGGAAGGCCAGACTCCTTTTATAGCTTCAGGTGTGATCAATCCTGCCAGAATAAATGTCAATGATATCAAGCAATCGGAAAAGAGCCTGCCTGTTTTATCCGGCACATTCAATTATCAGGTAGATGCGGCAAAGGGCAATATCGGCCCGGTTTATTTCAGTAATAGCGGTATCCTGACTGGTATCGGCTTGGATAAAGAAGGAAAACTGGCTTTTAACATTGTTACTGAAGCTAAAGGTATAGGCTATTCCGGCACCAGGGTTGGGATAGAAGAGAATGGCGAAATCAGGGCCGGGCTTAAATTTAATGATGGCATAGCCCTGCTTAATAATTTAGTAATTAATTATAACGGCGATCCTCTTAAAGGCGATACTGCAATTTCCAGTCTGGGGTTAAACTGGGTAGGGGCAGCTCATCACGGCGGTCTTGGCCAGATCACTGAACATTACTGGGCTAAGCCTAAAGTAGAATTCTTTGAACCCGGGAAGAATGAAAGCGAAAAAGTAAAAACCCTGGTCCAGAAAACCGTAGGCACCTCTGCTGTTGCGCACATCGTTACTTCATTTGGAAGATACGAAGTCCAGGAAGACGGCAAATGGGTTATGCCGAAGGAAAAAGTTTTATTCAACCAAGAATTACAAGACAGGCATAATATACTTTGGGAGTTAGCCGGTAAAGGCGCGGTCCCGGAAACAGGCATTGCTACTTTAACCGGACAGATTTCTACCAATAAGGGCCCGGCATTCCTAGCTCAGGGCCTCCCGGTGATGAACACAGCTATAGCCGGCGGAAAACCTGGTGAGAATGTAGAACCGATTGCGCTTGGCTCAAAACATACAGTTGAAATAGGCTCGGTAAAAGGCGCAACTATCCTTCCGAAAGAAACTAGCGCCGTTCCCGTAATAATTGCGCAAGGCCAAAAAGACAGCCTGGAATATCAGGTAATTACTCAGGCCCAGGGCCTGGCTTATTCCGCTCCTAAAGAGGTCAAAATTCCGTGGGCCCTAAACGTAGAAGAACAGAAAGGGGCGTTTATTCTGACCTCTCTTAAGGCAGACAAAACCTCCGGGATGATTGAATTCCCCGACGGAAAACCGGTAAAAGAAGAAACCCTTCAGAATAGCTATTCATTAAAGAGCGGCGAGGAAGGCTATTTTATGAAGCAAAAGGGCGGGGAAGAAAAATTCATCACCAGGTCAGAATTCAGAAAGCAGCTATCTGGCAATCTGGAAGAGCTAAAGGCCGCGTTTACTAAGGCTAAACTGGATGATGTTCTGCTCAAAGACGCAGAGAAGCAGCTTAAACAGGGCAATCTTTTCGGTGCCAGCGATACCCTGGTGAAAGCAAACCAAAAATATAATCAGTATGTAGAGAAGGCCAATGCAAAGTTAGCGGATATAGCCAAGAATAACAATCTCGGCCTGGATGAATTAAGCAAGGGCCTGAATACTAAGTATATTCTCCTTGATGACGGCAGGGTGCTTACCAAAATAGGCGAGAATAGCTATAGGGCAAAAGACGGTACCGTTTATAAACGGGAAGGAGATAGATTTACTACTACTCAAAGTAAAGTAAACGAAGAGTTAAAAGCTAAGACCGTTGCGGTTGTCAACGGTTTAAGGGGTATAAAAGATGATAAAGGTAATATACTCTGGGTTAATGATGAAGGCAAGGTACATTCTGTAAGCCTGAAAGTCAACGGCGGCTATTACAATGTCCTTAAGGAAGATATTGCCATTAATAAAGCCGACAATACCATTGAGTCTATTAAGCTCCAAGGCAAAGAATATGTACTGACTGCTAAGGGCCTGATATTAATGTCGGAGTTCAAGAAAAACCAGGCGGCGAGCAAGTTAGAGACAGTGCCAGGCATAGTCAAAGACGGTTATAAAGGGGTAACCCAAAAAGACGGCAACATATACTGGTACACCGAAAAGGGAGTATTGCACAGCGTAAGCTTCAAGGGCTTTAACGGCGGCTATTATAACGTTCTTAAGGAAAATATTAATGAGAAAGGCGGACGCATCGAATCCGTCAAGATCGGCGGAAAAGAATATATTTTCACTAACAAGGGCCTGATATCGTTGTCGGAAATCAAAGGTAAAGTCAGCGCAGCCGGAATTTCACTTCCTGTATCAGTGGGAAAGGGAACTACTACAACTGCCGGACAAGATAACGACAGGCAGCTTTCCTGGAGGCAGGATAAAACCAGATGGGAAAGATTCAAGGAAAGTCCTTTAGGCTGGTTAAAGTATGTATGGAACAACGATATCCCCGTTCCTTTTATTCATAATACACCTGAATCAGCAGAAGCCAGAGCAATGCGTAAGCAGGCAATCGCAATGGGGGCTTCTACCCAGCCGACTAATTTAGAGTTCATGGAAAATATGATAATCATGGCTACCGCCTTGCATAGCCTTATTGCAGCTCCGGCGGCCGCGGTTACGGCAACAGTAACAAAAGCTCCGTCTGTCATAGGGCGCATAAGCGCCTATCTATCCGAGACCTCATCTACTATCCTTTCCGGCATTGGAAAAGCATCTCCTGCTCTTGCGGCTGCGCTTGAAGCGCATCCAGCCTTGGTTGGCTTGACTCTTGCCTCAGGCACAAGCGTTGTTTCTACAATGGGTTACAATACTATTGAAGGGAGAAGGATAACCGAAAATGTTGCCTTAGCTGCAGTGTTTCCCTATATAGCTTACGTAGCCGTAGCCGGCGGCAGAGGGGTTTTAGGTGATTTCGGCGCCAGCGCCGGTTCGCGCGCGGCAACGGCATTGGGGGTTGAAAGCCAGGCAGGAAGGTTAACTCTTGATGTATTGCTTAACAAATACACGATCGCCGAAGCGATTACTTTAGGCGTACCCAATGCGGTTTCCCTTTATAATAATGGTGAATTGTTACCATGGAAAGAAAATTTGGCATTGGCTACAATTGGCGTTGTAGCGCCCTCTATGGGCAAGGAAAGATTAGCAAAGGCATTAAGCCCTGTTTCCGGCTTATCCTGGGCGACATATCCTACTGCGGGTGCGCTGATTTATCCTCTCACAACTAAAGAGGGTTATACTTGGAGCAATGTAGGCACAGGCATAGCTAGTGGTATTGCCGCCCGCGGTGCCGGATGGAGCGCCATCAAGCATCCCTATCTTTCTTTAACCGCTTCAACCGGAGCAGCGGCGTATGAAGCAGCCAATCTGGAAGTAGCTACTAAGGTAAGACTTAATAGTAATAAAGAAATAGAATTATATAATGATATAGTTTCTCCTCTTGATAAGCTGGGTGTATCTAGATCTAACCAGGCCTTAATAGGCATCCTGCTCAATCCCGGAAGGAACATAATCGCTGCTTTTGACAACTTGAATAATTTTTCGTTAAGCGGTAAACCCGGAGAAACGACAACCCTTATTGAAAATCTTAAGTATTCCCGGCGCAGGGAATTAAACGACAATATTAGTAATAACGCCGGAAACTATTTTGGCGCTGCCGCAGGTTTAGCTTTAGGCTTCTCTGATGCTTTTGGCCAGGCTGTAACCGGAAGCTACACGATAAGGGCCTTATCCAATCCTTACCAGACAGTAAGAGAAATATTTTCATTTGCGGATATGACCAAGCAGTTTATCCAGCAGGGCGGCCAAGCCATACCTGAAGCCAGAGGAGTAGAATGGGGCGTACTTATAGGTAATGTCTTGGGAGCTTCCGCTGGATTTAAGGCAGCAGCTGAGAGAAATGCTGCTGGTTTTAAAAATGAGTGGATGAACGCTCAGACTACTCGTATCAGCAGCTTTATGGCGGATACTCATAGTACTGCCAGTAAGTTGGTAAAATGGAATACTGTTTTTGCTGTCGGTGCGCCTACCCTTATGAGCGGCCAACAGGTAACAGGCTCTGAAGCAATGAAGCAGATCTTTGCTACGGCCTACAATATGGATAGTGTCTCTCAGGGGGCTGTGGGTATGGCAGCCTTATTTAATGCTTTTGGCAGGGTCTCAGGAAGCGTATCCGAATCCGCTTTTGTGAAAAATACTATCGAGAGATCCCCCGTAGCCCAATTTGCTATCAATCATCCTGTTTTGGCCCCGGCATTAAGCATTGGAGCAGGTTCAGCTATGTATGCTATCGGAACTAATGAAGAGATTAGGAAGCAGCTTGGTGCAGGAGCCAACTATATCGCTACTACTGGTTTAGCCCTTGCTTCCATTGGAGGTTTATTAGCAGTTAAGAACATCAGCTCTGCGAAAGGTTTTCGTGATTTTACTGGTAAAGGAGAGATTGGGCAAAAGATAGAAAGCAAGCCGGTAGATTGGATAAAGACAGGATCTGCTGTTACCGGTGGAGCTGCTGCAGGGTATATTTTCCGCGGGATTAGCGAGGATAAATGGGATATCAATAACTCTGATTTTCTGGCTTATACTGGCGCTGGCGCTTTAGCTGGATTAGGCGCGCGGAATCTTCCCGCTATCGCAAGATTTGGCGCCAGGGCAGGAGTAGGCGCGGCGGAAGTGGTTTCTTACGGCGGGCTTGGTTATGCTGTTAAGAAGGCTGCTGTTGATCCTGCAGTCAGCAGTTTTGAGAATTGGCTGGATCCTAAAAAGGGTTTTGATTGGAAAGAGGCTTCTACCCCGCATCTTTTTGACGCATACACTACAAAGACAATTGATCCTGATACGGATAAGTATGTTGAGGTCAAAGGGGTAACTGATTGGAAATATGCTTTAGGTTTAGGCGCTTCTTTGTGGGGGTTGTCTAAGGTAGGAGGGAAAGCGCGTGAGGTCTACTTAAAAGGTGAACAAGGAGGAATAACCGAACCGATCGGTGGCGGTAAAGGCTTCCTCAAAGGCATAAGCAAGGTTTGGGCCAGGGATGCTGAGAATTTCGGCGCTAAAAATCCGGTGATTAGCTCTGTAATTATGATGGGTACGGGTGCTGGATTGTGGCATGTAGCCGATTCAGATAAATGGTATGGCCTGAAGAATGCCGGTATTTTCGGAGATATTGCCAGGGGTGCCGGACAGCTAATGCTAGGTCTTGGCGTAGTTACTCTTCTGGCACGAGGAGCAGAAGGAAAGGGTTGGGTAAGGAAGGGATTCGCGAGTGAATTAGCTGCGAAGTCCCTTGCTCTTGAGAAAACAGCGTTATGGAATATAGGCGTCAGGGGCACAGGTTTCAATTTGCTATTCGTTATCGCTCCTTTGCAGGGTATTATTGAAGGCACTTCTAAGATAACCCAGGAGTTTATAGCTCCTTCTGCCTATACTTCAGTTGAAAAACAGTTATGGTTAAGAACATTCGGGGCTTTCTGGAATAAAGATAGTGCGACAAAATACAGCGACCTTACAGCTAAATTCGCCAAAGCAGAAGGCTTCTGGGAAAAAACAAAGCTGGTTGCTCAATTTGGTGAACGCGCCTATCTCGCAGGGTTGACTGGAATAGATGAGAAAACCAAGAAAGCGAAGTTTGAAAGCTTTGGCGATTTGTTTAGCGCTAAGGGCGGGTTATCAACTGTCATCAATGCTCTCGGTGAGACCGACAATATTAAATTCGCTGTTATTTTAGCTATCGCTGCTCCGGCTGCCAGTTCGTGGTTTTCCAATATTAAATATAAGAATTTCGGCAAGACATTCCAGGCTATCGGCATAGGCATGGAATCAACTTTTGGTGAGTTATTCGGCTCAAGCAGCATCTCCAAGGCCGACTCTACGCTTAGCCGTTCCTTGAGCCGCATTAATCCGATTAATCGCATTAGTAATATGGCCGTATCCGGCACCATTGAGGAAGCAGTTACTGAGCAGGTTATTCAGATGGGATTGAATTTTGTGCCTGGTTTGAATCCGTTGGCTTCAGAAATTTTACAGGAAATATTATCTCCTAACGGCCGCGCGAATATGAAAGCCAATCCTACCCGGGGCCAGGCAATAAAATTTGCGCAGAGAGAAATCGATAGCTTAACCACCACAATTGAGCAACTGCAGGCAAGCGGAACAGATACCCAAGAATTGCGCTCGGTTCGTAAAGTTTACCAGCGTTCCCTGGATGCTTTAAAAGCAGAAGACCGCACAGTCCAGGCTTATAAGAAACTCGCGGAAAATTATACCGAGAAGATCAAATCCATGGAAGCAGCAGGTATGGCTCCTAACGCAGATTTAATCGAAGCTAAGAATAGCGCGGTGAAGAATTATGAAGCTGTTCAATCCATGTCTGATGGGACCGGGCGTTATGATACAGAAAAGGTCGTTACCGCCATGCTGCCGGTTATGCAGTTAAAAATTAATGAATTAGGCGAGCAAGGCCGGGCAAGCGTCAGGTCTATGGTCACAGACGGAACAACTTCAGAGGCTGCTAATGTTCCTCTGGTAGCCAGGCCGATGAATAGTATTAATAACAGTGATACCGGCAAACAAACCAGCGCTCAAGTTCAGACCAGGGCAGATGGAACACGCCATATCGTGGTTGACGCGGGGATGAATTTTGATTTTGACCTTGGCCTGGGAGGAAGCGGCGAGATAACGCCTAATTCAGTAGGTATATATAATATCGGTTCCGGCGCCCATGAATTTACCCATATTGTAGTGGATAATACAAAGACCGATTATACCCGGTTAGCCCCCGCATTCAGGGCAGAATACGAAGCAAGATTAAACCAGGTAGCAGCGGCATTCAATACAACGCCGGATAAACTGGACTTGAACCTTAAAGAGAACGACGCTAACGAAGCCTTAACCCAGCTGTTCAGTTTAAGGAATACTTTGGATTACTTAGGGGCGAATCCGAGATTCTTAGGCGAAGATAATTACGGCGGCGTGCACGGTTATTTAATGTCGGATATATTCCGCCAGAAAGCTGATTTTGCCGAGATAGCGGAGTTTGCCGGTCAATTGACGAATGAAGAGACTATGCCTTACATATTGGATTATATCACCAGGGAAACCTGGCAGAGCAGGGTTAGCAGCAGCGCGCTAAAGAACAAAGTTCAGGGAATGGCTGATTTTACCGCCGAAGAGCTGGCAACCGCCGAAAAGACCACCGAATCTTTTGCGGAGAAAAAGGCAGAAGGGTTATTAAAGCCGGGCCAGAAAGCGTTATTGGATAATATTGAGGCATTTAATCAGGGCTTAAAAGCTCGCGGCGTTGATGTTGACTTATTAGACAGCAAAAAATTAATGAGCCAGGTCAGGGCTGACGGGTATATAGGTAATCCTAGCGCTTATCATCTTGAGTCAACAGTAGACCCTGTTACCGGCAACAGAAAAATAGTGGTTATGCAGGAATTCGGCTTAGTGGCGAAGCCCACGGTTTTATTAAACGGCAAGATTACGATCCCTGGCCCCAAAACCATACCGGCCTTGTTGGTCAATAATAAACTTTCCGGAGCGTTATTGAAGAACCTCAATCCGGAAGTTCAGAAGAATATTTTAAGGTGGTCATTAACCTCAAAAGCTTCTTCAGAGGATTTAGCCAGGCAGTATTACTACATATTGCTGCATGAGGGAACGCATGCCCTGAATTATATCGCCAAAGATGCAGGCAATGCTGATCTAAGCCTGTTCATGAATGATTTAACGGCCAATATTAATAATAGCGCTGATCCTGGATTAATCGCGCAATTCCGCGCTTTTGAAAAAACAATGCGAGAGTCATATGATAACTCCGTTAAAGATAACCTGGGAAGATGGAGAGAATTTATCGGTAAAGGTGCGCTTGGCCAGGTCTCTTTTATCAGCGAGCTCTCAGCGGTAAGAAATAGAGTTGAAAATAGCCGGGAATTCAACAGGGCCGATACAGAGACAGCCGAGTTCCTCAGGGTTTCCGAAGAGATTATGAATAAATTCTTGGCCGGAACCGAAATCACCTCAAGCGATGTGGATACTCTGGAAACAGCCGCTCCTGTTAAATCTTCATTTGGTATTGCTAATGAGGCGGTCGCTTACCTGCTGCCTTATTTTGTGGATACAAAATCCACCGAGGCTTTTATCAAGAATACAAGGGGAGACAGTATCAGTAAAGTTCTTTCTGGTATGCTGCCGGCCTTAAGCTTACAGCCCGCGGTTAAGAGCTCATTCTTGACTCACGCGGAGAACATAGGTTTAGTGCCTTCCGGCGCTTCTTCTCCTGTAAGCTATTCAAAGGCAAAGATTTTAGCCGGAGCGCTGGCTGCTTTAACTGCCGGTACCATTTCATTACCCGCCGATGTTAATGCCGGCGATAAATTCGCAAAAGTAGAGCCAAATAAGATTGAAGCCTTAAAAGAACAGCAAGGCCAAGTTTACCGGAACGTAGTTAACCATAACGAAGCCTTGTATGATGTTATCGCCGCTTACTTAAAGAGCGGCAGGCCAGTTACCTTAGTTAACGCTGATACGCATGATGATCTGGCGGCTTCCAATGTCAGCCACGAGCAGCTCATGAAATTTAAGGACATACTTCTGAATAATTCTCTTCCTGTAGAGGCGCGCTTGGCTTTAGCCAAAGACCTGGCCAAGAAGGAAGAGATAGGTTCCTGGATCTATCCGGCTGTTTTGTTTGGCATGGTCAAAGAAATAATCTGGGTTAATCCTTTGTGGAACGCTGCCCCGCAGACAGAGACATATTCTATCAGAAAGGTAACCTTAAGGCCTGATGTCAGCTATTATGCTTTTGAAGCCGATGAGCAGGTTAACCAGAAGGCAGCCCTGGCTACGGTACCGGTCACTACCTTAGGTATAAAGCAGTTATCCGGGGTCCTGGCTAAAGATAACGTTAACTTCTTTAGCATAGATAAGGATTATTTTGCGAATATGGGCCAGAATGACAGCGCATTCTTAAAGCATTCACCGCAGGATAAGGCAGCCGCTATTAACAACATTAACGAAGTCATCCGGACAATTTCTCCATTCATTAATAATAATACCTATATTATAACTTCAGATTCTCCGGAGTTTACTCCTG
>JBAZIT010000024.1:0-13337 GCA_041651675.1 Candidatus Omnitrophota bacterium
ATCATCCAGAGTATAGCCTACCATCTTTCCAGAAGCCGAAACGTACTTGAAGGATTCAGCCAATTCCATTCCTGTTACTTGATTTCTGGCAATCGAAATTTGAAATTTATCTGCAATTTCCGTGCCGCGCATCATTTCGTTACGCCAGACATTATAGGCAGTCGTTACGGTTTCGGCGGCTAATTCATGTTCCATCATCGAACCGGTCGCCAATTGTAGTGAACCAGCGATCTGATTAACAACCTCAACGTCTTTCAGTCCGCCAGACGCCAGGAAATACATAGATTCGGTAATCTTCCCAGCTGATATTGGCACGACGTGTGAAAGCTCTTTTGCCCGTTCGGTCATCATTCTCATTGACCTATCCATATCGCCGTAAGATGAAACTGTCACTGTCCTCAGATTGGCGGTCGAATTTTCCAGTTCAAGATTAACTTCCACTGTTTCCCGGATTGCAGTTGATACTGCTTTTTGGGCGGCCGCAACCATCATTAGAGTTCCGATCTGTCCAGCGAATAGCGATTGTATCCGTAAGCCAATGCCCTGCATGGTCGTAAAAGATTCTTTTAGTCCGAGATATTCTCCGGTCTTTGGATTAAGTACCGTTCTAATACCACCCATTTTTTTACCGAGCGGATCAAGTCCGGCAGTCTTGCGCAGACTATGTTGGGCGTCCTGGAGTCTCTGTACTTCGAGCCGCAGTTTGCGCATAACCTCTTCGGTTTGGGCAATTTCAGCCTGATTAGCATTTTCATTTTGACGCAGAGCATTTAGGGCGACATTCAATTCACCGTAAGTGCGATTGGTAATCTGGATTTGGCGGCCGAGCATGCGAAACTTATCTTCGGCTTTATCGGAAGCCATTTCGGCTTTCAGGATATTTTGATTATAACGATTTAGAATAGCGTCGAGTTCGCTGACTGATTTTCCTGCGCCGCCGGCTGATGTTTTCACTTCATCAAGTTCCGATTTCAGTTTGCCGGCTTGTCCGGATTCCAGACCGATTTTCACTTCGGAAGTTTGTCCAAAAGATGTCCGTATCTGACTCTGAATACGAGTAATATCTTCTTGCTTCAGATCAGCAAGCACAAAATCCAGTAATATCGAAGCGTCAGCCAATTCTCTTCCTATTAATTAATCAAAATATTCAAAGTTATTTCCATGAATGACTTCCATCTTGCTCAGTTTGTTTAAAAAATCATTTCCAAAAATTGCTTTATTTTCGGCGTCCGGGTCTTCGCTAATTGGGTTCTTGGGATTATCAGCATTATATTGTTTAACATATTCGATCCGTTGTTGTCTCTGATTTTCAATCATCAATTCATAAGTGACCCGGTTAATATTTTCGGTTCTGCGCGGTAAATCCATCCCATAAAATATTTCCCACCATATTTTTGATTCGCCATCCGCTTTGGAGAGAATATAGGCGCGGTAAATTGGCGGATGGCGGGCTATTTTTTTGCATCAAGGCTTCCCATCTGTTCTTTAAGCAGATATTCATTGACCTTCTCAGAAATTGCCTGGCGCAGTTCAACTGGCAAATTCAGAATTTCATCGTCGTTTTTGAATAATGGTTCTCCAGCTTCATTAACCACCAGAAATCGAATCTGAATTGGCAACATATACTTATTCCAGCGGACGTTGTATTTACGATCGATCGTTGAATATTTAACCCGGCTATTAGCTTCCGTCATCAATCTCAGTTTATCCTCAGGCGTTGGATTTTCTAATTTTGCAATTTCCTTATCATAGAATTCCTTGATCTTTTCCATGCGCCGTTGGCGTTCATCTTCGAATTTCTCAAACTGTTCATCATCCATTTTCAATTCATCCTGAATACGTTCCAGAACTTCGATTCGGGCAAAATTAAAAGCATCGGATGGTGGTCGAATCCCAAAATCAAATGAATGTTCTTCATTGACTATGATCGGTTCACCCTGCTCGTTTTTTCCGGTTTCTTTCGGAATTATAACTCGAACAGTTTCTTTTTTGATGAACGGATTTAGCAAGTCGCCTAAGATTAATTTTTTTTCGGTCATATATACTCCGGTTTTTTGATTTTTAATTTCTGGTAAAATAGGGATGTGAGATAAATATATTTATCTCACATCCCTTTACGTCCCAGTAGCTAAGTATTCAACTGACTGCCGCCCGTACCATTTGTTATGAACTTGATAACTCTTTCACGAGCACCAAACCGTGAATTAACTTCAATATCAAGCGTAATCGAATCTGCCGCGCCACCTTCGACATTGGCATAAGTCGGCCTGGCACTGATCTGACAATGATACATTCTTTTCTCTACTGCAAATACTTCACCGATATTGGTATCAACGGTAGTTGAAGCCCGTTTCCCCGACCAATGAATTACCGATATGGCAAAAACCTTATCGTTATAATCCACATCATTGAACATCGGTGAGTTCTGCCAGTCCGCACCATAAAGCAATTTCATCAAGTCTTCGCCCGGTGAATTCATAATATGTTCACCTGCTCCGCCGCCGGCATGATATTTTTTCTTCATATCACAAATAAAGGTAAACCTGCCGGTTGTATCCTTGCCTTCGCGTTTTTGGGTCGTTCTAACCGGGTTCTGATGGCCAATGGCTTTTGTTTTCGTTACCGTTAATGGCAATGATGTTTCTGGTCCGGCAATTGATTTCATCACGCCGTGCAATGCGCCGATCAAGTAAACTTCATAATCATCAACGTTCGCCGAATACATTCCATTGCCGCCATTGGCAGTATTGTCAATCTTAATCGTAGGACCAGTTTTGGAAGCAATATCATAATAATGCTCAAACGGAACAGCCTTGCCTTTGAATAAAACAATCGGGATGATCGTATCAACGTCATCGGCAGTTTCCCACGCCGCACCGAGAGTCAGCGTAACGATGCTTGTTAATTCAGCCACCGAGACTATACCGCCCGTGTCAGAATTTTCGGCAATCCCGCCATTAAATTTTTTCCAGTTAGTCTCATCGAAGAGAATTTTTAAAGCCAATGCCGCATCAGCGGCAGACTTATCGAGAGTTTCGTTGTCGGAAGATGTATAGGGCGCAATCACCAGAAAGGTGTCCTGCGCTTCTAAGCCTTGCACTTCCCAGGGTTTGTCTTTCATTTTATACTCCTTTTCATTTACTGATTTTTTATTATTCCTGAGCGGGTGGAAGGTCGAATAATCGGCAACTTCCCTCGTCTATTATCATCGGTTTGGCAACTTGTTCAATGATTGGATTATCCTGATCATCTTTTTCATCGGTCGGGATATAATCATATTCTTTCATTGGCACCGGGATTTCCGCCAAAAGCCAAAGTTGAACTGGTTTATTTTCGATTGATAATTTATAATTGGTATCAATCCATATTCGCAGAATCTTTTCGCGATATTGATCAAATTCCGGCTGACTTAGATCGTATTCAGCACCTTCGACCCGGTGGCCAAACGCATAAAACGTATCAATTGTCACAATTGAACCGGAAATAGAAAGCTTTTCATTTTTACGCAAATTCATATATCCTCCTAAATACTTTGATTAACTTTTTCAAAGATTAAAAAGTGAAATGGCAAACCGGATTCACCACTATTATAAACCGTCATGGCATTAGCCGCTCGGGTAATCATCACCTGTCCAAAATCTTCTTCGTCTTCATCCGGCCAACAGGCAACGACATAGTTTGTCCCGACTAACAACGGACGATTGATTTCAACACTGATGCCATTTTTACCACCAGATTCCGCCACATAATCCCGCACAAAATCCCGCAAACCAAGCGCAACAATTTCCGATAGATATTTTTTCAGATAGTTAGTGCGTATATATGTCCATTGCTGATCCCAAAACCGCGCATAAACCTCATCCGTAACCCGATGTATTATCAAAGGCGGCGTTAATTCCCCGTCCCGCCGATCAAATCTTAATGTACTTAGCAATCCCATTTATAACTCCACTAATTATGTTTTCCAACTACATATGCAAAAGCGCCGCGATCATCACCGCCATTATAAACCGTAATCGCATTAGCCGCCAGAGTGTACCAGATTTCACCAATATCTTCATTGGATTCATAAGGCATAATCTCAATGAATGGATTGGTAAGGGTTAATGATGTTATATCAATGCTAATGCCGGTGGTCCCTGCAAAATTTTTCGTTCCGTAGTCTAAAGCATTTGCCGCTCCGCCTTGAATTTCCGGCGCAGAAATAAGCGTAAATATTAAGGCTACAAAAGGCGTCACAGCATCTCCTGAATTATAAACAATCAATGTATTGGCGGAACGGGTAAATTTAATCTGCCCGAGATCACCTCCCGGATCGGCGGTTGGCATTATTAACCAGCCATAATCTGGCCGAGTACATCCAAGCGCCGAAATATTGATTGTTTTACCGGTTTCACCGGCAAAAACTTCTGAACTTCTTATGATATTCGACATATCAAGTCACCTTTATAATTATCGTCCAAAGATTTTTATCTTTCTGAACGAGTTCGCTGACTATTTCATCGCTGACATATTCCATTCGGAACGATCCAGTTCTCGGCGGATTAACCCCGAGAAAATCATACCGGTAATATGAAATCTCATTCTCGTCCAATTGCTCCTCAATCTGATTTTTATATTGCTCAAGCATTTCTTCCGGATTCAATATCGCCGGATTAACTGGTCCAAAGACCGTAATTTTGTAAATCCTCTCTTTGGCAATCAAACCAACCGAGACATTCCCCTTCAATTTCCGCGCATTCTGATATTCAATGCAAACCGATGGGCGTTTGAATTCACCAGTCGGATAGCGCGTAAAAAATTGTTTATCTTTGCCAGTCAAGTTCCATGTCGTTAAAATAACATCGTGGAGATACTTACTGATGCTTTTGGCAATATTGCTTTCGATGCTATAATCGGCTTTGGCTGACATATTTTAACTCATAAATACTGTTTTGATTTTTTGTAAAATTGCGCCCCAAAATATTGAATTCTTAATTCCGACTGCCGGATAATAACGATTGACCGCACCTTTTCGCAAACCGCGTGTTACCACATCAAATCCCATGATCTCCTGAATCGCCAGAGCAAGCGAACCTCTTTTCGCATTTGGATTCGCTTCATAAAAATTAGAATCGCCGGCGTCCTCACCCAGAATTGATCGCGAGCATTTTTTATCAACATGCTCCGCAATTGTCGTATGAACATTTTTTCCACCAGTATGCGATGATAATCCCTCAGTAAATAATTCTTGATAATTGCCGCCTGCCTCAATTCCCAAGGCGATTGTGATACTCTCAGAATTCTCTTCTCTGCCAAAATAGCGAGTATTATCGCGCGTTTCACCAGTGGCAACCATTGAATTTCTACGACCCAATTCAACCGTACTTAACATTAAATCCTCGGCTCGCTGAATTGCCAGCGATTGGGCGGCGCGCACCTTCTCTGCGATGATGCGCCCCGCCTTTTCCAATGATGCCTCATTCACGCTAATACTGAGCATTCTATTTCCTGGCAATTACCTTCAGGGTAATTGGCGAAGACCCGGCATAATTAGTTACACTACCACGAATGTTTTTATATAACCCAGAAATCAAACTGAAAATTGCATTTGCCGTTTTTCCATTTGACGAAATATCGGCATAATTCGTACCGTCAACTGAGCCCTCGACCGTTACTGTAGCAGTCGTGATTCCAGCCACCTGCGCCTGAAATTGACTGTAGCCCAGAACGTTGACAGCCTCTCCGGCGCCGTCCGCCGTCACCCCGTCTAATAGGGTAATTTCTTTCGTGCGATTTTCTGCCAATTGGCTGTACAATTCTAATAGTGCATTTTTTTCATAAGCATTTAAACCCATAATATCACCTCGTTAATTTGTTCTTCGGATTGTTCCATCAGTTATAATTTCGACAATTGAATTATTGCCGAAACCACTGACAATTTCGTTATTCATAGATAATGCCTTATCAGCATAAGGATTTCCTGGATGCAGATTGATGCTACCGCCAACTCCCGCAATAATCTGTTTATCATCTACTTGATTCAAAACTTGTTTCTTAAATTCCCTGGCTTTCCAGAATAGCCAATCAACCGTTTCTTTTGAATTTCCGGCATTAACCGCTTTCCCTGCGCGATCCTCAAAATCATAAGACGCCATTAATTTGGCAATATCATTAATGTCGCCATCTTTAAAATTAGCAGAAAGTCTAAATCGTTCAATCGAAAGATCAACAAGTTTGATGGTTTTCCCGGACAGAATTGTGATTTTTATTGCAAACTTTTTGGAAACAAGAGTATCAACTAAACAATATACGCCGTTCTCAATCGCAGTTAAAAGCCCATCAGCAACTAACCATGTCCCAGAATTTCCATTCATTAAATCATTTGGCTTATCCAGCGAAATATCAAAAATAACATCATCATCAACTGATCCATCCTTACAATTTGCCGTAATTTTGACCATCGCCAGACGATCAATTTCATCAACCGATTTTGTCTCGATATATCCCTGATTTGTTGGGTCTGTAAGATATAGATATTGATTGATTGTTATATTACTATAATTCTCATACATAGCTGGATTGATCTTTGTCGGATCGGATAAAATATATGGATTAAAATTATATTCAATCCTTTCCAGCGCCGGAAAGCCTAAAATCTTCTGCGCATCGAAACATGCCCGGCGAAACCATTCTTTCATACGCGTATCAGAAACGCGATAGGTAACGGTTTCATCGTCAATCAATTCCCGGCAGAGACTAATACATTCAGAAATCATTCATTTTCCTTTTTTTCATGCAATTTTTCAATCTGATTCTCGGCGGCCGATTGGATTTCCACTTCATTCGGATATTTCGCGGCCAGTTCGACTATTTCATCAACATTTTCCATTTTCAGAATATTATCAGCTATTTTTTCGATAGCCTTATGCGCGATTTCTTCCTTCCGTGCTTCGACCGCTTCTAATATTTCCGGCTCAGTGTAACCGCGGGCAATTTTATCCACTTCAATATTAGTGTTGCATTTGAATATTTTTTTGATAACTTCGCCGCGTTTTTTGATCTCTTCCTGTCTTTCCGTAACTACGACTTTGCGTTTCTCGGCAAAGTTCATGAAAGCCACGTCCAATTTATAAGGCTCGCAAATCTGATTGATTTCCTTGACTGTTCCGGCTTTGGCAATACGGTGCAGATCAGCCAGTCTTTGATATGCCGTCCGATTCATGCTCGAATCATGTAACATCTTTTCGTAATCAGCCCGTAATCTTTTTTCCTCATCTGCATCTGGCTCATACACGACACAATTAAATTTTTTGATAGTCTCCAGGTTGGCCGCAATAAATTCCTGGCTTACAAAATCACCAAAATCGGTTTGCTGATGTTTGCGATCATTATAAAAATACCGACCACCGATCAGCACCCGTTTTTGGTTTGGCCCACTGAATTTTAGTAATGGCATAATATCCTCATCCGTTTAAAATTTAAATTGGTGAAATGGGCGGCTTTGGAGGCGTTAGCCGCCCATTTTCCCTTCGTATCGCCCGTCATCCGGAAAATAATCAATTCATACCTCAAACATGAGCGGTCGCCATCAAGAATCCAAGCACCAGCGCTTCGGTATCCCACGGCGCAACTGCCTGTACCGATTTTGAAGTCAAAACTTTTGTATCATTCCGACGCAGTACATTCACTGTGTCAACTGCTACAACTTCAAAGCCGTCGTCAACTACCAGACTAAAAGGCGCATACGGCGCGATAATGCCGGTTTTGCGGTATTCACCGCCAAAGATCATGCCGGTAATTGCTAATGCCGGTGAATCAGCTGTAGTCTTTGCCGCCAGAGCGCCGTCCGGAATCGCCCAAACATCCACAAAAGTTGAAGTCCCACCAATTGGGACTCGACCCATAAAGCCGGTTTCATCCTGGAAGCGAACATTGCCGGTCTTATACTGTGAGTTGATGAAACGATCGTCTTTAGAAAGCATGGTTGCGGCTACGGAAGTCAGGGCAACCCACTCCAATTTACGATGTTTGTTTTTCATCATTTCCGCCAGGTCAACGATAAAGTCAAAAATATTCGAACCGGCTGGCGATAGATAATTCGCCCTCAAGGTTGATGACTGATATTTCATTTCGTTACCCGCGCCGACCGCTGGATAATAGGTCTTGCCGGTCGTCAGATCGAAAAATAACTTATGCTTGGGTGCATTAGTTGTTAGAACACTGGCCGCGCCGAGTGGAATTTCGTCGGTTGTACCCCAGCTGGCACCTTCCCAACGGCGATATTTACCGCTAACAATACCCGAATATTGTCCTTCCCAGTAATCCATATCAGTTAAAAGGGCATGGGCTTGCGCCAAATCGTCGATTACATCACCCTGTACATCAATTTTGCCCTGCATAGCAACCATTACTTCCCAGGATATTCCGGAGTGGAGCAGATATTTGTAGGCATCAATTTTATGCGTCCGGTAAGTATTATTATAATCCACCCCGGCCCGTCCTTCCGCAGTTGGTGTAAAAGTTCCGGCATCAACTTTATCAGAAACCTTTGTCCATTTGATCGGCGCTTGTTCGACTAAGCCCGACATCATAAAAGTCATAGCTAAGTTTTTCGCCATCGTATAACGACTGGTTTTACGGATCATTATATCCAGCCAAACCGGCGGGATTATACCGGTCGCACCGCCGTATGATGGACTGGTCAACGGGTTCTGAATCAGCGGCGGTGTGTCGCCACTGGTAGTCTGTTCAAATTTAAACTCCGCCCCATTTTTGAAAACCGGTTTTAAATCTGTCCCGAATTGAAATTGATAACCTGCATCCTTCAAATAAATACCATAGCCGGGTTTATCCGGATTTTTACGATAACCCAGCGTCATTTCGCGCGGGGTAATGCCGTAATGTGCGGCATGTAATAATTCCTGCATCCGAACCATAATATCAGTATTGGTAACATTTGGATTTTGCAGTTTATATCTCAATAAGGCATTGTTCATTGAAATGATCAGTGACTTATCGAGATGGTCTGTTAAGTTAAAAGCATTTCCGAGTTCCATTTTTATATCTCCTTACGTTAATGCTTGATTAAAGGTTGTCAATATACTTTGTGACTTTTTCGGGAGTTACCCGATTTTCGTCATTGACTTTTAATTTGTCCTCTGAGTCAGTCGTGGATGATCCCTTGCTCTGAAATTTGAATCCCAGCTTCTCAGCCTGTCCGTACCATTCCTGTAACTTCACCAGATCGTAACTCATGTTTTCACCCAGGTCAGTCAGAATTTTGGTGGAATCTTCATCAGAAATTCCTTTCTGATTCAGGAAAGTCTTTCCATCTTTTTCAAAATTGGTTTTCTTGGTAGCCAATGCATTATCAGCTTCTTTCACGCCCTTAATCACTGCCTGGCAAGCAATGACTTTATTCCGAATTGTTTCATCTTTTTCGATTCTCGAAACAATCTCTTCGACCTTGACATAGCCTTCGCGGGCTTTTTCCTGGAGTTTCAACACTAACGGTTTAGTGTCCGGGCAACTTTCCAGTTCGTCTATGGTCAGAGTTTTTAATACATCAATTCTTTCCATTTCGTACTCCTTATCGTTAAATTGATTCGCTATTATACTTTCAAAACCACTGCCGGGCATAGCCGCCAGTTTCTTATAAACAAGGTCAACCGAAGTCGCCTTAATTTTCTTGATTTGTTTTGTTTCCTCCACAAACTCAGTCGCAAAAAATTGACTGCTCAAATCCCGGATCGGCGCCCGCTCAAAGCCGATTGCCCGACTATTACTTATATCTTTACGTAGTTTAGATTCACTGGCAAAGATATAATAATAACCATAAGCACCTTCCGGCCTGACTTCAGTCGCCAGAACCGATCCGAAAGGTTCCTTCCATTCATTAGGATCTTCTGGATATTTAGTGTGCCCCTTATGCATCGGAAGTCCATTGAATTCGCCGGATAATATCTGTTGCTCAAAATCTTTGCGATAAATCCAATTTCGCGTACCATCGGTTGCAATAAATGTTAATTTCTCCGCACCTATTTCCTGATATTTCAGAAAATAACCTCCCACTACAAAGGGCTTGCCTTCGCCGAAATATTTTGGATCATCTTTTTTCAATTGCTGTTCAAAAGAAACCGCATCGTCATACTTATCACCGAATAGTTGCCTCAGTTTCGTCTCGTCCCGAATAATACCACCATCAAATGGCACCTGCATAATGTATAATTGTTGATTCTTCATAATCCACTTATCTCCCACTTTCTTATATTTATTTTTTACTGCGCCCCAGCCGGCCTGCCGCGCTTTTTCTTCGTTCTTACTTCTTCTAAATTCGGCATTGAACGCCGCGATGAAAATCTTTTGAGCACCCTCCGGCAGATTCTTGAGATAATTAGGTACTTTTCCCGGATAATTATATGGCATAGTTCACCATTTTTAAACTATAAGTTTTAATTTTGTAAACTTTATAGGCAAAAAATTTTCTATTCCTCATCGGTGATTCCTTCCATATCTGGAATATCCTGATCTTCAGGTCCTTGTTTCTCGACCCCTTTCTTGCCTTTATTTAGCGATTCGCCCGGCGCCTTATATTTATGAATTTGACCAATTTCATTGAGTTCCCTTTCGCACTGCGCAAGTTCCTCTTCGGCACGTTCTAATGACCAGTTTTCCATTTGCATTGCCGCCGTGCGCCGGGATTTTACGCCAGCCTCAACTTTCGATAATTCGCGCTTAGCAATCTTATTTTCGTCTTCAAAACTGATCGGCGGCATTTCTATCTCATATTCAACATTGGTCATACCGTTCAGAAATAATTCCATATTGATTAGCGGTCGGACTATTTCCCATTCTTCAAAAAGATGAATCGAACCAATTGACCTTTTCAGACGCATTTCGATTTTCGCCAATCGATCGCCACTTACTGATTCACTGCCATAACCAAAAAATTCAAGCGGATAACCAAAACCGATTTTCAAAATATCTATCGCCAGCCGCAGGTCATCAATCTTCTCCATAAGCGAATTTTTGGCATCAATCGGTGTAATTTTTACGCCCTGCGTAATATATTCGGTTGCAACATTCGGCGGGTTATTTTTGCGTTCTTCTTTATATTTATCAAAATCAGCTGTCGAAACCGCCTGATCAACATCATGATGAATCCGGTTGAAAGTTGCCATCTTGCGCCCAACCGCCATATCCTGCAACATCATCATCACGATATTATACTGTTTCCGCGCTGAGTAATAAGACGAACAGCCATATTTCGGATTCAATTGATTATACATATTATGGCGGGCATGAATAATCTCAAATAGGCTAAAATTAATCGGCTCGCTAAAACTGAAATTAATATCGAATACCTGGAAATCGGTCGGCGATGTTTTCTGCACAAACGCAATATTCGGATTAGTAAATTGATCCTGAAAATTACTCATTCGATACATCGTAAATTCCGGCAGTAACCGGATCGCGTCTATATTTCCAAGACGCCGACCGAAAGATGAACTTTCATAATCAAGTTTCAAAAATACATCACCCAGCAGGACGCCTCGCTTGAGAAATTGCGGGCGATAAAACCAATATTTAGTCCGATCAAGCATTTCCTTGACGATTTTCTTGGCTCGAGAAGATTCACAGATAAAATTAAATGGTTGGCCAGTCGCATCCTCAATCAGTGCTTCGCCGGATTTATCGGCCAATGGCGATTCTTTAATCATTATCCAAAGGTCTTTATAAGCCGTCATCCGATCATATTCTATCTGAAAATTCTTATAGACCTCATCTAACCAGACCGATGAATTAATGATAAAACCCCGCGCTATGCCATTGGATTTGACAACGGACTTGACGGCATCTATGATTATCGGTTCAAGATTCTTGACACCCTGATATTGACGATAACTTTTATACCAGTCTAAAATCGCCATTAATTTTCCACCTTTTTTTTATCAACAGTAATCCAGATTTTCATTATAGTACCAATGAGGAACGAAACCCAATGTGGTAGTCTCGATAAGAGGAGGCGCTCCGCAAATGGAGTGCGAATATACCCGCCTCCGTATCGTCGGCCCAATAGCCACCGCGGCGCGCTCCACGGATATTCGTCACATCATAATAAATACAATCATAGTTATATTCCGAACTGTTTACAGCTGATTCATGTGGAATTCCATGTTTGAGTAAAATATTTTCTTTTCTTATGGATTTTATAGTTTGTCCGGAAACGACGATTCCGCTATTTTCAATTGCTAATCCAGTATTGATATAATCCGTCGGATAAACCGCATTTGGTTTTCTGGAGACATAGATAATTCCATTATTTAAGAATAAACCGTCCACCCATTCCCAGATATTTCCATTCAAATCGAATATCCCAGAAAGTGAAAGATTATGCCCTGTGCGCGGGCCACCGGTTCCGGTGAGTGATCTATTATACGTGTTATTCTGCTGGCGGGCGATCGGATCAATCAGAAACTCAACTGAATTCACTTCATAATCGCGTGGCGGAATTGATGGCCCAAGTGAACCTCCATTATTGCCGAGCGGAACATATCCATTCAAGATACACCAGACCGCTATGTCCCACCATTCGTGATTCATTAATAGATGAAATCCGTTCCCGCGAGCGGCACAAACAGTTTTAGCATCAGCCAAATTCATATAGCACCAGGGCGAACGGAAAGCCTTCGATCGAGAAATTGTCGTACCGACTGCCGGTTGAGTCGTCACGCTGGAATCTGCCCATCCTTTGGTCGAAATTAAGATCATATCACCGACTGTAACATTAGTAAATGTCGTTGCGAATGTCAATTCGCCAGTAGTGGTATTGAATGTTGCCACTTCCTTACATTCGTTTTTACTGCCTCCGGTTAAGAAATAAACCGCCGCTTTCGGGCTTGACCAATCTTTATCTGAATCATAAGCCAAACGCTGACAAGTGAATTGCTTATTATCAACTTTTGAATCTACCGCACATATCATCGCGTCTGCCAATGGATGTGAATTTTGAAACAGGTCAACACAGAATCCGCCGAGTGTCTCTCGCACAAAATCGACGCCTTCAGTTCCGGTGGGTTTGGCGTCGGCTTTATGATAATGTGTTTTTAATAATCCGCCAGATGGCGGAATATCAATATAATACATTTGTGGTTGGATATAAAACATATTATGAAAATTACCACTGGAATCTCTTACACAAACCGGGCCGCCATTCTGTTCAATCCAATCCCTTTCGCCTTTATAGGATAATTTTAATTGATTATGATTAATATAAGTCATAGAACACTCCTAATTAAAATGGTTTACAGATGTTAAATTATATTTCCCATCACCAACTGGATTGAAAAGATTCT
>JBAZIT010000025.1:0-13268 GCA_041651675.1 Candidatus Omnitrophota bacterium
GTCGGTACAGGTGGTACAATTACAGGTATAGCCGAGGCTTTAAAAAAGAAAAAGGCGTCCATTAAAGCTATAGCGGTCGAGCCGGAAGACTCGGCGGTTTTATCCGGCGGTAGGCCGGGGGCTCACAAGATCCAGGGTATTGGCGCGGGCTTTATCCCCGGGGTCCTGAATTTAAAAATTGTTGATGAAGTGATCAGGGTCTCTAATGATGACGCCATGCAAACAGCCAGAAGGCTGGCTAAAGAGGAGGGGATTTTAGCCGGGATCTCCAGCGGAGCAGCTGTGTGGGCGGCGTTAGAAGCCGGAGCAAGGAAAGAGAATAAAGGAAAACTGATCGTAGTAATCCTGCCGGACACCGGAGAGCGTTATTTAAGCACAGGGTTATTTTAAAAGGAGGATAAGAATGAGAGAGCGTATTGAAAAGGCGTTAGAGAAGGTTCGTCCGATGCTTCAGGCAGACGGAGGCAATGTGGAGTTAGTCGAGGTAACCAGTGACGGAGTAGTCAAATTAAAACTTAAAGGCAGCTGCGGGTGCTGCCCGATGAGCTCGATGACCTTAAAAATGGGGATTGAGCGGATCATCAAGCAGGAAGTCCCGGAAGTAAAAGAGGTTGTGGCAATATAATTAAAATTTTTTATTAGAGGTAACCGATGAAGACCATTAAAGAGATAAACGAAAAAATTAAAAAAGGCGAGGTAGTCGTAGTCACTGCCGAAGAGGTCATTGAACTGGTTGAGAAAAAAGGCGTCAAAAAAGCAGCCCAGGAAGTCGATGTTGTCACTACCGGTACCTTCGGCCCGATGTGTTCAAGCGGCGCCTATTTTAATATCGGGCACTCTAAACCCCGGATCAAGATCGGCGGCGGAAGCTGCACGCTTAACGATGTTCCGGTTTATACCGGTTTTGCGGCAGTAGATGTTTATCTCGGCGCGACAGCTTTACCTGATGATGACCCGCGAAATAAAGTCTATCCGGGCGAGTTTAAATACGGCGGCGGCCACGTTATCCAGGAATTAGTGGCTGGCCGGGATGTCCGTTTAGAAGCTGCTGCTTACGGGACTGATTGTTATCCGCGCAAGAAAATTGAGACCCTGATCAATATCCAAGACCTAAATGAAGCGGTATTATTTAATATGCGCAATGCCTATCAAAACTATAATGTAGCGGTAAACTTATCGGATAAGACTATCTATACCTATATGGGCATGCTCAGGCCGGATCTCGGTAATGCCAATTATTGTTCAGCCGGGCAGCTTTCCCCGTTGCTTAAGGACCCGGAATACCGCCAGATCGGGATCGGGACCAGGATATTCCTGGGCGGAGGCATAGGCTACGTTGCTTGGCAGGGGACCCAGCATAACCCGCAAGTGGCGCGTAAAGAAAACGGTATACCGCAGGCTCCCAGCGGCACGCTGGCAGTTATCGGAGATTTAAAACAAATGAAACCGGAATGGCTGGTAGGAGCTAGCATGCTGGGCTATGGAGTTACGCTTATTGTAGGCATCGGAGTGCCGATTCCCATACTTGATGAAGAGACGCTTTTAGCCGCTGCGGTAAAAGATGAAGATATCTATACCCAGATCGTAGATTACAGTCAAAATTACCCGCAGTGCGTAGGCCAGTCTTTAGGCGAGGTAAATTACGCGCAGCTTAAGACCGGTAAGATAGTTGTTAAAGGTAAAGAAATATCGACTGGCAGCCTGTCTAGTTATTCCAAGGCCCGCGAAATTTCCGAAGAGTTAAAGTCCTGGATCAAAAAAGGGGATTTTCTCTTAACCGAACCGGTGGCCAAACTACCGGCAAAAGAATCCGGCTATACCTTTAAAATGCTTAAAGAACGACCGATAATCGAGAAAGAGGAATAAGTATGGTTTCTAAAAGAATAGTCCTGCATTTTCCGCATCGCCTGGTTGACCAACCTTTAGTCTACAAGCTGGTCAAGGAATTTGACCTGCAATTCAATATCCTTAAGGCCTTTGTTACTCCGAATGAAGAAGGGCTGATGGTCCTGGAGTTAACCGGTAGAAGAGAGAATTTTGACAAGGGAGTGGAATACCTGCAATCCTGCGGAGTGCGCATCCAATCCTTAAGCCAGGATGTGGTCAGGAACGAGAAAAAATGCACCAACTGCGGCGTATGCGTGCCGATCTGCCCGACCGAAGCCCTGGTAGTCGAGCCTGAAACGCGCAAGGTGCTTTTTCATAATAAAAAGTGTATTGCCTGTGAACTCTGCGTTAATATTTGTCCGCCGCGCGCCATGGAAGTGCATTTCTAAAGCCAGATGCAGCTGAAGAACAAATTATCCAGGCTCAAAGGAATAATAGAAGAGAGCGGCTCCTGCCTGATTGCTTTTTCCGGGGGCGTAGACAGTGCATTTTTGTTAAAGATCGCCTCAAGCGTGCTTCCGGAGAATAGAATCCTGGCGGTTACTGCTAAATCCCCCACCTATCCGGAGCAAGAATTATTAGCGGCGCAGGCAACAGCGCGTAGATTCGGGGTGAGGCATAAAATAATCCAGACATCCGAATTAAGCAACAGAAAATTCATCTCCAACAATCCTGACCGCTGTTATTACTGTAAAAAAGATCTTTTTAAAAAATTAAAAACCATAGCCCGCGAGAATAAGCTTAGATCTGTTTTTGACGCCAGCAACCTCTCGGATGAAGCTGATTTCCGGCCGGGAGAAAGGGCGAAAAAAGAGTTGCAGGTGCGTTCTCCTCTCCAGGAAGCGGGGTTTACTAAAGCGGATATCCGGGCTTTAAGTAAAAAGTTAGGTCTGAAAACCTGGAATAAACCGAGCCAGGCCTGCCTGGCTTCGCGTATTCCTTACGGGACCGAGGTTTCGCGGCCCATACTCAAGCGGGTTAATGATTTAGAGAAGATTTTAAGAGGCGCAGGCTTTAGCCAGGTAAGGGCCAGGCACCATGACCGCCTGTGCCGCCTGGAAGTGCCTAAGCAGGAGATCGCCAGATTGATCAATATAAACCAAAGCTTAATCGACAAACTTAAAAAGTTAGGCTATAATTATATTACGGTGGATTTAGAAGGCTATCGCACCGGCAGCCTGAATGAGGTGATCGGAAAATGAAGAAAATATACTTAGATTACGCGGCAACAGCTCCTTGCGATCCGGAAGTCCTAAAAGCGATGGAGCCTTATTTTTTTGAAAAATTCGGCAATGCCTCCAGTATCCACGCTTACGGCCAGGAAGCAAAAAAGGCCCTGGAAGACAGCCGCGCTATTACCGCTGAATTTTTGGGCGCCAGGCCCCAGGAAATAGTTTTTACTTCCGGCGGCACAGAATCGGATAATAATGTTATCTTCGGAGCAGCTGACGCCTTAAGCGCAAAGGGCAACCATATTATTACTTCGGCCATCGAGCATCACGCTATATCGGAGCCCTGCAAGGCCCTTGAGAAAAGAGGCTTCAAGATTACTTATGTGGGGGTAGATAAGGATGGCCTGGTTTCTCCCGAGGCGGTCAGGCAGGCGATTACCGATAAAACCATACTTATCTCCATTATGCACGCTAATAATGAGATCGGCTCTATCCAGCCGATTGCTCAAATTGGAAAAATCGCTAAGGGAAAAGGCATCTATTTTCATACTGATGCCGTGCAGACTGTCGGGCATCTTCCGGTGAATGTAGATGATCTAAATGTCGATCTTTTATCGCTCTCGGCGCATAAATTTTACGGGCCCAAAGGCGTGGGCGCTTTATATATAAGGAAGGGGACGCGCATAAGCAGGCTTATATACGGCGGAGACCAGGAGAGTAACCGGCGGGCTTCGACTACTAATGTTTCCGGTATCGTTGGCCTGGCCAAAGCAATTGAATTATGCTCTAAAGGCATGGATAAAGAAGCAAAGTATTTAATATCTTTACGCGATAAAATGATCAAGGAGATACCCCAAAAAATTCCCGAGGTCAGGCTAAATGGCCATCCCACCCAAAGGCTTCCGAATAACGTAAACTTCTCCATAAAGTATATTGAGGGGGAATCTATGCTCCTCAGCCTGGATATGCTGGGTTTGGCCTTGTCTACGGGCTCAGCCTGTACATCCAGCTCCTTAGAACCCTCGCATGTGCTGTTAGCGACCGGCTTGGACCATGCGACTGCCCACGGTTCACTCAGGATCACCACGGGCAGGTGGACCAGGGAGCAGGATATAAAATTCCTATTAGAAAACCTTCCCAAGGTAGTTGAGAAGCTGCGCGCTATGTCTCCGCTATATGAAAAAAAATGAGCGATTTACCCGCGTTAGGTAAGATCAATCCTGAATTTTTCAAGAAATTCATTTACCCAAAATTAGGCAATTCCGACTCTTCGGTGATTGTTAAGCCGCAGTCCGGTGTTGACTTTGGGGTGGTTGATCTGGGGGACAAAGTGCTGGTTTTATCCACGGACCCTTTCTACATCGCCGCCGGACTGGGTATGGAAAAAGCAGCTTGGTTTGCCGTGCATATACTAGCCAGCGATGTAGCGGTCAGCGGGATCGCGCCCAGGTATTTAGCCGTGGATTTAAATCTTCCCCCGGAAATCAGCGAAGAGGAATTAGTCCGGATGTGGGATACAGTGGATAGCGAGTGTAAGAAGCTGGGGATTACCGTCGTAACCGGGCATACTGCGCGCTATGCCGGCTGCAATTATCCTTTTGTCGGAGGAGCAACGGTATTTGGTATCGATAAAAAAGAAAAATTGATTAAACCTCAGGCAAAAATAGGGGATGCGGTCATTATTTCCAAAGGAGCGGCAATTGAAACAACCGGATTAATGGCAGCCTATTTTCCCCAATACCTGGAAGAGCGTTTTGGTGCAGGCTTTGTGCAATCGGCCCAGGATGTTTATTACCAGATGTCTACGGTAAAAGACGCGCTTATCGTCGCAAAAACAGGAAAAGTTACGGCTATGCATGATGCTACCGAGTGCGGAGTTTTTGGCGGGCTTTATGAAATTGCCAGCCATAGCCAGGTGGGCATGAATATCTGGCTGGATAAAATAATAATTCAAGACGTGGTTAAGAAGACCTGCGCATGTTTTGACATTGATCCTTACCGGGCAATCAGCGAAGGGACCCTGCTGGCTACGGTAGACAGGTCCAACGCCCGGCAAACAGTCGCTGCCCTGAATAAAGAAGGTATCCCCGCCGGTATCGCGGGAGAAGTAGTTGAACGGGAAAACGGGATCACGGTTTTTGAAGGGAAGAAGGGGTCCAATCTTGTCCATCCCGGGACAGACCCGTTCTGGGGAAAATTCGAGGAGTACCTTAAAAAAAATGCAAGATAGGATCCTAAGCTTCTTGAAAAAAAAAGAAGGCTATGTTTCTGGAGAGGACATCAGTAGCCACTTGGATATCAGCCGGCAGGCGCTTTGGAAGCACATCCAGGAATTAAAGGACAAGGGTTATGATATCGCAGCAGTTCCGCACCTGGGTTATCATCTAGTCTCCAGCCCGGACAGGTTGTTTGAATTTGAGATCCTGCGCGGGCTAAACACTAAAACCTTCGGCCGGAAAATATTTTATTACGATACCCTGACTTCTACTATAGATATGGCGCTGGAGCTGGGGGTAAAGGGATGCGCCAGCGGCACGCTTATTCTGGCTGAAACCCAGACTAAGGGTAAAGGAAGGCTGGGCAGGGATTGGTTTTCCCCTAAGCATAAGGGTTTGTATATGTCCTTAATTTTACGTCCTAATATGCTTCCTACGCAGGCATCTATCCTGACGCTCCTGGCAGCAGTGAGCATCTGCGAGGCCATAAAAAGCACTTCCGGCATTGTTTCCCAGATAAAATGGCCCAATGACCTGTTAGTCAATAACAAAAAAATATGCGGAATATTGACGCAGGTGATCGCTGAAACCGACAGGATAGATTTTGTGATCATCAGCGCGGGGATAAATGTAAATAATGATAAAAAATCTTTGCTCAGTACCGCTACTTCCCTCAAAGAGCAGAAAAAAGAAGAAGTGAGCCGGGTCAGCCTGCTGCAGGAGATCTTGCGGGAGTTGGAGGCAAATTACCTGTCCCTGGAGAAGAAGGGAGCCGGACAGATCCTGGAGAAATGGCGCCAATCCAACGGGACCTTAGGCAGGCGGGTAAAGGTATATTGCCAGCATAAGCATACCGAAGGCGAGGCGCTGGACATAGATACGGACGGAGGATTGCTGATCCGTAAAGATAATGGCCTGACCGAGAAGGTCATGTCCGGGGATGTCGTGCACTGCCGGTAGTCAATTGTAAACTAAAAATATAAAATTGGTTGACAGTTAGGCGCGCCCATTTATAATAGGCATTATGCCAAAGATAAAGCGGCGCGTTTTATTTTTCACATTGATCATGCTGGGGTTATTTTCCCCCGCCTTCGGAGAAGATGAGCCCGCATCCAGCTTAGATAAGATCGTCGTTACCCGGAACAGGAAGTTCCTTCTTGAGCAATATTCTTTGGATTCCGCAGATCTTATAGCTCTTCCCCAAAATTCCTTCATCGAGGCGTTAAGCGTTCTTCCAGTAGACTTACAAAGCCGTTCTCCGCAGGATGCGATACAGGCCGATTTTTCCTTACGCGGCTCAAATTTCCAGGATGTGCTGATCTTACTTAACGGCGAACGGATCAATGACCCTCAAACCGCCCATTTTAATTCCGATATCCCGTTTACCGCAGCGGATATTTCCCGGCTGCAGGTATTGCCGGCAGCTTCTTCCTCCATGTTTGGTCCGGACGCCATAGGCGGGGCGATCAACTTTGTGTTCAAAAAACCCGGAGAAAAAAAGTATATTCTGGGATTATCCGGCGGCCAATACAGCACCTTTGCCCAGCTTTTTAGCGTAAGCGATAAGATCAGGGATCTGGGCGTTCGGCTCTCCGTAGAAAATTCCGGGTCAAAAGGCTTCCGTGAAGATACGGATTACAAGAAGTTTACCGCCAGCCTGGCCTCATCGCTTGACCTGGATCCGGGTTCATTGGATTTAAATATGGGCTATCAGAAAAAAGACTTTGGCGCGTATGATTTCTATACGCCGGGGCTGGGATATCCTTCAAAAGAGTGGACGCGGACCTATCTTGTAGATGCCGGCTTAAATTTGGATAAAGAGGGGTTCATGATTAAACCTAATTTTGTCTGGCGCAGGCATTTTGATAAGTTTATGCTGGACAAAACAGGCTTACGCAGCAGCTTTATTGCCGATCACCGTAATGATACTTATACCCCGAGCATTTATTTTCAAAAAGATCTCCTAAAATTGGGTAAGGCAGGCTTTGGTTTGGAATATGGAGATGAGCGGATTACCTCAACTGCTTTGGGCAGGCACAATAGAGAACATAGAAGCGTGTTCATTGATGATACGCTGGCGTTAGCTCCGCAGCTTTATGCAGGCCTGTCTTTTCGGCTGGATGATTATGCCGGATTTAATAATGTTTATACCGGAGCAATGACCTTACGTTACGAAATCAATCCTGCGCATTTCCTGCATTGTGCTGTTTCCAGGAATATGCGCGTTCCTTCGTTCACCGAGCTTTATTATAATGATCCTACTACCGTAGGCAACTCTAGCCTGAGCGCTGAAAGGTCCCTGAATTACGAATTCGGCTATGCAATAAAAAAGGAGAAGTTTTCCTTCGGCCCGACTGTGTTTTTCCGCAAGGAAGATGACTTTATTGACTGGGTATGGAATGATAGTCTCCAAAAATATCAGGCCCAGAACATCCCTGGGGCGGATGTATTGGGCGTAGAGATGCAATTAGGCTGGGAAATCAATAAAATTATGAGCCTGAATACCAATTATACCTATATTAATAAATTCACGGATAATTCCGGTTATCTTTTAAAATACGGGCCGAATTATGCCCGGCACCTGTGGAATAGCGAGTTCAAATTTAAATTACCCTTTGGTATCCAGTCAATAGGCTTTACCTATAAGCAGAAGCCCGGCCGCTCAGGCTGGTTCCTGCTGAATGCCCGGGCCAACTTTAATTTGCACGAGGGTATATCATTTTTTCTTTCCGGAACCAACCTGTTGAATGTCGGATACCAGGAGATAGAAGGGATACCTCAGCCCGGGAGATGGATTGATTCCGGGATTAAGCTTGAATGGTAAAGCACCGCCCTCAGACATTCAAGTTAATCTCTGGCTATGATTGTAGTTGCGGGAAAATATGCTATAATAACTTATTATGTTCATCCATGTTGTTTTATTCCAGATTAAGCCTAAAGAAGTAGCTAAGTATCGTAAAGACAGCCTGATGTGGGCGGGTTTCACTAAAAAGGCTAAGGGTTTTACGGCTTATTTTACGATGAAGCGTTATGGCTATCCTAACCAGTATGCTTCGGTGTATGAATGGGATAAAAAGAGCGACCATGACCGCTTTATGCAGAAATATCACGATTGGCTGGTCGGTAAATCCAAAGCTAAAGTCAAGGTCTTGGGTTATTATAACCTTAAGGGGATAGATAGGGTTAGTAAAAAAACTTGAAATTACCTGATTTTGTGTTATACTTTTTTTAAATTAGGTCAGCGTTCTTGCTGGAGGGCAAAAACGCTTTAGTAACAGTAGTTATGAACCAGAAATGCCACGAAAAAGAGTTCGGCTTTCTGGTTTTTTATTTTCGCTGATTATTAAAGAGATTAAAAAAGAGGAGCAGGAATGAGCGCCAAACTAAGAAAGATCTTAGCCTTAGTCCTAACCTTAAGTTTACTCTTCCAACAGGTAGGTTTTGCCCAGATAGCTGCTGAGCTTAATATCTCCAGCCATATTTCCAGGATGGCCGGCAATCTTATGGCTGAGAAGTTCCGGCCGGCTCACCTGCGTTATTTCTCTTACGACAGCTTAAATGACAATTTCAAGGTGCTCCTGGATAAGGGTGACCTAAAAGATTCAAAAGACAAAGAGCTTCAAAACTCAACCCAAACCCTCTTAAGCTACTTTTTAGTCGGCCTAGCCCTTCCGGACAGCATGTTCTGGGTAAACTTAAGGCCTGACTCCGAAGACCAGGTTATTGACCAGTATCTAGAGAAGACGGATGTCGGCAGGATCCTGCTAGAGGCTGATCTCCAACTAAAGAAAGATACTGCCGCTATGACCTCTCCAGCTACCCCTGAAGGCAAGGAATACTGGGATAAGCTCTATAAGAAGGCTTCTGAGCTCTACGGCTATGATAATGTGAGTATCCCTACCTTAACTAGGCCCTGGATAGTGCCGGGTGAGATAATCGTCAGGGAGTCAAAAGACTCAGCCTATGTCTATAAAGCTAACCTTAAAGTTATGCTGGAGCAGGATTATCTTAAAGATTCAGCTACCTATAACTTTAAAGATGAACGCTCCAGAGCCCTGAATGAATACTCCTCAGAGCTAATCCGCCAGTTAATCATTCCTAGGCTGACTAAAGAAGTTAACTCCTCTAAGAGATATGCTCCCTTAAGACAGGTATATTACTCATTAATTCTCTCCCGCTGGTTTAAGCTGCGTTTTACCGGAAAAACCGGCACTTACGCCTCACTCATTAATTCCAGGGACCTAACTAATCTTCTTTCTAAGGAATCCTGGTCAAAAACCGAATACTTTAAGCAATACCAGAAATCTTTCTCCCAGGGTGAATATAATATCCAACAGCCAGTACGTACGCCTACCGGACAAGTCATCCGGAGTTATTTTAGCGGGGGGTTAGATTTGAAAGGAACAGCAGCAGGTTCGATTAATAATCCCAGCGGTTTCAGCAGCAGTCCAATTTCTCCCAAATTTTTGAATAGCGGCGTCTTGCTAACGGGGAACTCAAAAAGACTGGATATTGTTTCTAGCTCTCCGGTTACCAGCGAAATAAAAGAACGGGTTAATCTTTTAAGCGGGGCCACCCAGGATCGGGTGGTCAGGGTTTATCGAGAGAAAAGTGGAAATTTAATAGAGACAGCTAAAGCCGTCGGGCTTAACCTGGATATCGTGGAGGCCTATATTAAAGATGCTAACCGGCATAAAGGAGCTAATCGTAAAGTATCTTCCTCTAGCCCGGTAAAGCCGCTTAGAGATCCAGATTTTTCTATCCATCTTAAAGAGGGGATAGGCGCAAGCCAGCTTAGAGACGCGGCTAATATTCTAAAATATCGTAAAGGCACAGTAAGATCCGATAGATGGCTGGATGAGGCCCAAAGCAGACGACAGATAGTATATACTTCGCTTTGGCAGATAGAGGTAGATAAGAATACGGCCCAGGTTACGCTGCTGGATGATCAGGGGAGAGAGGTTATCGGTATTGTCTATACCAAGAGAGACGTACGCAACAAAGCCATCGATGAGGACATAGATACAGTAATCAAGCTTAAAGAAGAATGGCTGAGCGAGGATCTGTTGAAAGCCGTGACCAAAGCCAGCGTAAAGCTGCCGTTAGGTTCGCTATCCAGTTCGCCCTTGCAGGTCCAGGCAGCCGAAAATGATCCGGTTTTACGCAAACAGCAAATAACAGGTTTACTTGAGGAATTAAGGAAGGAAAAAGAGCAACCTGGCTCAGGCGTGTTGCCTTACATAGCGGTGATCTCTGATTACCATGGAGAGATCAGGGGTTTCCTGGATTTTGTAGCTGACGCTATTTTCGAAAAAACCGGGAAAAAAGTTAAACTGGACAGCCAAAATTTTCCCGCGGTATCCCTTCGGGAACAGTTAGAGAAACAAGGCGTTAATATAAAAGAGGCGGGGGTTACTTATTATCTGCTGGGAGATTTTCTGGACAGGGGAGAATACGGTTTGAAATGTTTCCGGGCAGCGGAAGAACTGATAAACCTGGGAGTTGCGCGTTATGTAACGGGCAATCATGACCTGTGGGCTTTTCTTAACCTGATGGGCTACCATTTGCCCGTATATAAAGGCTATAATTTTTACGGGCACCGGCAATCCGAAGAGTTGGTTAAAAAACATTGGGATGATCCGGAGATAGCTAAAGACAGGATCGGTTTCTGGACGGAGAAGCTGGCGGATTATAACCAGGCGCAGCAGGAGCTCCAGGACGGGGTATTAAGGATCGATAACAGTGAAGAGGCTATAGCCGATATCAGGAAGCGCATCAAGGAATTCTATTTAAGTGTTAAGGATCAGCTTAACAAGCAGGAAAAAGAACTTTTGGAAGATTTAGCCGGTTTTTATTTTGGCAAGACCGATGTTTCTACCGGATTTAACGCGGTGGGCATGATGTCGGTCCAGTGGTGGCAGGAGAAGTCTGCTTTGTTGGATAGTATTGTAATTGAGGCCAGCGCTAAAGGCCAGACCCACGAAGTCATCATGTGGGAGATGATCGAAGAGCGGACTAAGGCGGCGTATCAGTTAGCCAATATAAGATTACAGGAAGCTTTAAGGGATGGGCAATGGTGGTGGCAGGTTTTTAATGATATAAATCACCAGAATTATGATTCAGTGGAATGGTGGGCTAAGGACTGGTCTAGCCATAAAGGCTGGGGGACCAGCGTTATTGATGAATTGAATAAGCTGGAAGGCTCGAAAAAATGGAACCAGAGAAATTATATAAATAATAAAACTCTGCAGGACCTGCGTATTTTTTACAGGAAACAATTTAATCTTGCCCTGACCGATCCTTTCGGAAGCAGGGCTATACACGGGTGGCCGCCCGTCGAGGAAGAAAGCGGCCGGATAAGTTTCGCCTATAGGGGTGTCAGATATTCCGGTGATGCGATCTGGCAGGGGTTTGCTATCATCCGCGGCGATGTGAGTAACCTGAATACCCCGCTTTCAGAATTGCATGAGGCGTTAAGCCTGGTCAATTCCTGGTATGCGGATAAGACTACCAGGGCCAAGCCGGCTAACGTGAAAAATAATATTCATAAAATCGGGCTGGAAAAGATCTATAGCCAGGCGGGGATAAAGACGTTATTTAGCTCCCACAACCCCCTGAATACTCTCGACGGGGTGGATTTTCTGGTCAGGCAAGGCTCGTATACTCACGTCTCGGTCGACAAAGGGATGAGTTGGGAGAAATTCAATGATTTGGGAGGTTATGTATTAATTGCTAATACCGGTATTAAGCTTAGAGGTTATGATAGCCTGGAATTTGATAGAATAATCGATAACCCTGACACTATTAAATTAGAGAAGGGGCCTGATAAAAGATATTATTTTAAGAAAACTTGGAGCAATGAACCTTTGGGCTCCGGAGAATTTATTTCTTTAATGGAAAATCAGCTAAGGGCCGAGTTAGCTAGCTTAGGAGGTTCCGCAGATAATCTATCCAGTTCGCCTGTAGAGGAAGAAATCGAAGGGCAGATAAAGGATTCATCTTCGGTGGAATATTTTCTGCCGTTTTTTCCGGTATCTTTACTAAGAAAATATCCTTACAGTATATACGATAAAGATGTCCTGGATTTGATCGCTTCCCGCCCGGAATTCAGGGCCAGCGGTATTGAACATCCGGAAATCCAGGAGTTTATTGACTGGTTATACGCTGAATTTTTCCGTCCGGCTATTGCCCTTGAGAAGCGCGAATTCGGCAGTATGCCGCTGGAAGAGGCTTTGCGCTATTTATTGCCGTTACCCGAGCCGCTCGAGGAGATCAAGTTATATGCCGGCAGCCATAGAGAAGACTTTATCAGGGAACTTAAAGATGCCGTTGCCAGTTCACCGGTTCAAATTCAGAATAGAAGACCTTTAACAATATCAGAACAGGATGTTCGCAGGCTGATAGGGGTGTTAGCGAGCGGGGAAAACCGCTTAGCGGTTAAAGGAAGGGCGGCTAACGACCTGCAGAGGGTTAGGGATCCAAAAAATATCGGTATTTTAAAGCAAGAATTATTAAACAACGCTAACGCTGATTTACGTATTTCTCTTTCCTGGGTCCTCGGGGCGATAGGGAATGAATACGCCGTGGAAGCCCTGATGGAGGCGATAACCAGCAGAAGCTTTGAGCGTAACCTTGCCCCGGCTGAAGCAGGCATAATTGATGAGCGCCCAGCTTCGGTACTTTTTTGGATAATTGTCTCTCTGGGGCAAGCTAAGAGTCCGAAAGCTGCGGATCTTTTAAATGAAATAAAAGAAGGCTATGCTTATGCATCCAGTCTACCTTATAAAACCAAGGGTTCTATTAATATCGTCAGTATCAAGCGGGCCGCGAAAACAGCCTTGGATAAAATAAGCAATACTTCTTCAACCAGTTCGCCGGTGCAAGCGGTAAAAGCGATAACGATGCATTGGGAGAAAGAGGATAAAATTTCCAGTAATTTGAGGGTAGAGATAGAAGATGCTTTAAGATTTAAATTAAATATGCTGCTTTCTAG
>JBAZIT010000026.1:0-12903 GCA_041651675.1 Candidatus Omnitrophota bacterium
TAATCACTGATTTTGGCGTGCATCCGTTTTGGATCAGCAAGGGCACGGATCTTTACGTTGTGGCCTCGGATTTTACGCGGGACAAGCTCCTGGCTGAAGGGATAGAACCGGAAAAGATAAAGGTATTTGGGCTTCCTTCTGACGCTAAATTCCTGCAGCAGTTTGACCGGGTCAGCCTGGCCGGAAAATTCGGGATCCGGCCGGATAAATTCACAGTCTTGCTGATGACCGGTTCATTTGGTATCGGCGCTCTGGAGAAACTTGCCGAATTACTTTGCCGCGATGCCCAGGTCCTGGTTGTCTGCGCCACCAATAAAAATTTATACGATAGGCTGCGCAGGAAAAACCTGCCAAATGTCAAAGCTTTTGGTTTTGTGAACAACGCGGAAGAGTTAATGGGGGTTTGTGACATTATTATCACTAAACCCGGAGGTTCGACTATCGCCGAGATACTCAATATGGAGTTAGTCCCTGTCTTTATCTCGGTTATCCCCGGCCAGGAAGAAGGCAATGTGGAAGCGCTGGAACAGTTTGGCATAAGTTCAACTCCCAATGGCCTTGAGGAGATAAAAGACGCAGTTTTAGATTTCAAGAACCATCCTGAAAAACTCCGGGAGATAAGAATGCGGATACAAAAAATAAAAAAGCCGTTGAGCTGCCAGGAGTTATCCGATGTTATACGCTAAGATAGTCGTGGGGCTGCCGGTCAGCGGGCCGTTTGATTATATTGTCCCGGGGGCCCTGGAAAAAATGATCCAACCCGGAGCCAGGGCTTGGGTTAACTTCGGGCCAAGGCGGATAGTTGGTTATGTGGTAGCTTTAGCTAAAAAGAGCCAGGTTAAGAATTTAAAGCCTGTCTTAGAGCTTATTGACCAGCAATCATTATTGAATGAGAAGATCATTTTACTGACCGAAAAAATAGCGGATTATTATTGTTGTTCCTGGGGAGAGGCAATTGAAACTGCCCTGCCCGCAGCCTTAAGAAAAGGAAAAAAAGGGGACGGTTCTATTTTCTCCGAATCTAGTATCAAAAAAATAGAACCGTCCCCTTTTTTGGTTGAAGTGGTTCATGATCTGGATGGGCGGAGGCGCTGGGATACCTATATCAGCGAAATAAACAACGCCTTAAAAAATAAACTGTCGGCATTAATTTTATTGCCGGATATCCCGGATCTCTTAAAAGCGCGCGATCTGCTGAATAAAAGATTGGGGATTACCTGCCGGCTTCTTTACCGTCAGCAGCCTGACGAGCTGGAGGAGTGGTTAAAAATAAGGTCAAATGGAACTCAAGTCATTGTGGGCACTCGTTCTGCTGTTTTTGCTCCCTTAGCTGATTTAGGCCTGTTGATCATTGATGAGGAAGAGGATTCTGCCTATAAGCAGGATCAGTCCCCGCATTATCATGCCCGGCAAGCAGCTATTCTGCGCTCTAAGCTGGAGGGCTTTAAGCTTATACTGGGAAGCAGGGCGCCGTCGTTAGAAAGCTTCTACCTGAGCAGCAGCAAGGGTAACCGTTATACGGTTATTCCGAGGGAAAAAGAATATCCCGAGATAAAGATTATTGACAGCCGGCATCTGTCTTTTGCGGAGAGAAAGAATAAGGCCATCTTTTCAAAATTGTTGGAGGACGCGCTGTATGCGGTGTTAAACGAAAAAGGCAAGGCCCTGCTATTTTTGAACCGTAAAGGCTTTGCTACTGCCGCTGCCTGCCATAATTGCGGCAAGCTCCTGAAATGCCCGCGCTGCAATATAAGCTTGGTTTATCATTTCAAGGAAGATGTCTTAAGCTGTCATTATTGTAATTTTAAGATGCAACCTCCGAAAATCTGCCCGGAATGCAATGCCGGCTATATTAGGTTTTCCGGAGCAGGAACGGAAAAGATCGAAAGCGAGCTTTCCAGGATATTCCCGCAGGCGCGGATCAAAATACTGGCTGACCGGGATTTTAGCCTGGAAAATACGGATATAGCCATAGCATCAAGCGGAGTGATCAAGCAAGCAGAGCTTGACTTTGATCTTATTGGCGTCCTGGGCATAGACAATACTCTCAATCGCGTGGATTTCCGGTCCACGGAGAAGGCTTTCGGGTTATTGAGCGGGCTTATGGCGCTTACGCCTAAAAAATTTTTAGTCCAGACAAGTTTTCCCGGCCACCACTGTTTTCAGGCCTTATTAAAAAAAGAGGCTAAATTTTTCTATGCGGAGGAATTAAAGCAGAGAAGGCAGCTTTCTTTCCCTCCCTATAAACACCTGGCCGCGGTAAAACTGCGGGGCAAGAAAGAAGAGAAGGTTAAAGAAGCAGCCGAGCTGTTTTTTAATAAATTAAAAGCAGCCTGCCGGGATAAGAAGGTTGAGGTTGTTTCGGTTAATCCCTCTAACCCGGGTAAATTGCGCGGTAATTTTTACTGGCAGGTGCTGTTGCGCTCTAAAAACGCGCTTTCCATAAGTGTATTTTTGAAAAATAATTTAAAGGATTTCCGGCATTCAGGTATAATAGTGACGGTAGATGTGGATCCTATTTAGGTTCAGGTTATAGGTAAAGGTTGAGGTAAAGTGAAAATAATATTTTTCGGCAGTTCGCATTTTGCGGTCCCTTCGTTGGAGGCATTGTTAAAAAGCCCTTATGAACTTTGCTGCGTGGTGACCCAGCCGGATAAAAAAAAGGGAAGGCATCTGCACCTTGCGGCTACGGACGTAAAAAACGTCGCGCAAAGAGCGGGATTGGATATTTTCCAGCCTGAAGATGTCAATGCCCCGGAATCCCTGGAATATATCGCTAAATTCAATCCGGACCTGCTGGTAGTGATAGCTTACGGGCAAATATTATCTCAAAGGATGCTGGATATCCCGAAGATCTTTGCGCTGAATATCCATGCCTCGCTCCTGCCAAAATACCGGGGCGCTGCGCCGATAAATTGGGCGATAATCCGCGGAGAAAGAACTACCGGCGTAACCGTTATCCAATTGATCAGGAAAATGGATGCCGGGCCGATACTTATGCAAAAAAGGACAACTATCAGCCAGGATGATGATTCTCTAACCCTGGAAGATAAATTGCGTTCGCTGGGCGCGGAATTATTACTGGAGGCGCTTAAAGAGATCCAGGACAGAACCTATAAATTAACCGTGCAGGATGAAAAAAAAGTGGTTATGGCGCCTAAATTGAAAAAAAATGACGGGTGTATTGATTGGAATAAGCCTTCCGGGGAGATCCTTAACCTGATAAGAGGGAGCTTGCCCTGGCCAGGCGCCTTTACTTACTATAAAGGCAAGCTGCTGAAGATCAGTAAGGTTAAGACCGGACAGTTACTTACCCGGGAAACAGGCGCGCAGGCAGGAATCGTCTTAAATACGGATAAAAATGGCCTTGAGGTTATGGCTGGCAGCGGTTCTATTTTAATCAAGGAACTGCAGCCGGAAAGTAAGAATAGAATGACTGCCGCAGAGTTTATTAGCGGCCATAAGATTAAAGCCGGGGAGACCCTTGGCAAAAAATAGTTGCATAATCGAATTCTTGTGTTATAATTCCTTTCTATGCCAGAACTAAGAAAAGATCCAGTTATAGGCAGGTGGGTGATCATTGCTACTGAACGCGGCAAAAGGCCGGACCAGTTCAGCGGCAAGCAGGAAGAAGCTTCTTCGAAAGAGCCCTGCCCTTTTTGTGAAGGCTTTGAACCCCAGACTCCTCCCGAAATTCACGCCCTAAGGCCGCAGAACAGCGCGCCAAACACCCCGGGTTGGGAAGTAAGGGTTGTGCCGAGTATCTCTCCATTTTTAAAAATAGAAGGCGAACTTGACCGCAGGGGTAAGGGGCTCTATGACCTGATGAACGGGGTCGGCGCGCATGAGATTATCATTGAAACCAGCCAGCATATCGCCAATATGGCGGATTTAAGCGCTGAGCAGATCTCCAAGGTTTTGAAATGTTACGCCGACAGAATAACCGATCTTGAAAAAGACAAGCGTTTTAAATATGTTTTAGTTTTTAAGAACTATGGCAAGGGCGCCGGAGGGGGTTCCTTAAGGCATTCGCGTTCCCAGCTCATTGCTACTCCGGTTAATCCTAAGCGGGTAAAGGAAGAACTTGCCGGAAGCCGGCAGTATTTTGATTATCATGAAAGATGTGTTTTCTGCGACTTGATCCGGCAGGAGATCCAACAAAAAGACCGGCTGATCCTGGATCTGGATGGTTTTATCGCGATCAGCCCGTTTGCCGCGCGTTTTCCTTTTGAAACCTGGATCCTGCCCAAAAAACATTGCGCGGATTATACCTGCCAAGATTCCGAATCCATAAAATATTTAGGAAAGGTAATGAAGATAGTCCTTTCCAAACTTAAGAAAGGCTTAAACGACCCGCCCTATAATTATGTTATCCATACTGCGCCTTTTCGCAGGCAGAAGGCGGGCTATTGGAAGACAGTTGACCAGGATTATCACTGGCATATCGAGATTATCCCGCGCTTAACGCGGGTGGCGGGTTTTGAATGGGGTACGGGTTTTTATATCTGCCCTTTGCCTCCGGAAGATGCGGCTGGTTTTTTAAGAGGAGTAGAAGTATAAGATGGCTGAATTAAGAAGGGATCCGGTTGTCGGCAGGTGGGTGATCGTAGATACAGACCATCCGAGTTCGCCGGAGCAATTTCAATACGAACAGTACATACAAAAAGGCGGAGTTTGCCCTTTCTGTTACGGCAATGAGGCGATGACGCCGCCCGAAATAACCTGTTATCGCGATTTCGGCACAGCTCCTAATACCCCGGGCTGGCAGGTGCGCGTAGTGCCGAATAAGTTTCCGGCGCTGGGCGTGGAAGGCGAATTAAACCGCAGGCCCTTAGGCCTTTATGATATGTCTAACGGCATCGGCGCGCATGAAGTTTTGATCGAAACGCCCTACCATGCCAAAGATATCTGCGACTTATTGCCGCAGGAGGTTGAAAATTATTTAAAGATGTGCTGCCAGCGGGCAATCGATTTGGCCAGGGACAAGCGTTTCAAATACCTTATGTTTTTCAGGAATTTCGGTTCAGCAGCCGGCGCTTCATTGGAGCATCCGCATACCCAGATCATCGCTCTGCCCATGGTGCCCAAGAACGCGCTGGAAGAAATACACGGGGCCAAAAATTACTTTGATTACCGCGAGCGCTGCATATTCTGCGACATCATCAGGCAGGAAACGCAGGAAAAGGACCGGATCATCCTGGAGAATAAATACTTTATTTCTTTTTGCCCGTTTGTTTCGCGCTTTCCGTTTGAGATCTGGATAATGCCTAAAAAACACAGCGGCCGTTTCTGCCAGATGTCCCCTGAAGAAATAACAGCCCTGGCCGCTATCCTCAAGGATACAATAACCAAAGTAAAAAAAGTGTTCGTCAATCTTTCTTATAATTACATAATCCACTCTGCACCGATCAATGGCGACGGGGAAGTAGAATATTACCATTGGCATATTGAGTTTATGCCTAAGCTGACCCAGACCGCGGGTTTTGAATGGGGTACGGGTTTTTATATCGATCCCACCTCTCCGGAATTGGCCGCGCAGTATTTAAAAGCGATAAAAGATTAAACAAGCAAATCAATCAAAAGGAGGAGTCAAAATGGCAGTTAAAGTTGGGATCAATGGTTTTGGCAGGATCGGCAGGCTCGTTGCCCGGGCAATTTTAGAAAAAAAATCCAAAGATTTAGAGCTGGTAGCGGTGAACGACTTAACCGACGCTAAATCCAACGCTTTATTATTAAAATACGACTCGGTGCACGGCAGGTTCTGCGGCGAGGTAAAAGCTTCCGGGACCGAGGGGATCTTGGTTAACGGCAAAGAGATCAAGGTTTTAAGCAAAAAGGACCCTTCGGAATTACCGTGGAAGGACCTGGGGGTGGATATTGTTATTGAATCCACCGGTTTATTTACCATTAAAAAAGACGGGGTAAATAAAAAAGGCAAGGAAGTCAAGGGAGCCGAGAACCACATTACCAAGGGCGGGGCAAAGAAGGTTATAATTTCCGCTCCGGCTCAGGATGAGGACATTACTATCGTCATGGGCGTTAACGAAGATAAATATGACCCCAAGAACCATAATGTATTATCCAACGCCTCCTGCACCACGAACTGCCTGGCCCCTATAGCCAAGGTATTGAATGATAAATGGGGGATCACTAAAGGCTTGATGACGACTATCCACGCTTACACTAATGACCAGAGAGTGCAGGATATGGCGCATTCCGATCCGCGGCGCGCCCGCGCAGCTGCTATATCGATGATCCCGACCTCTACCGGCGCAGCTAAGGCCTTGTCCTTGGTTATTCCGGAACTAAAAGGCAAGCTGGACGGTTTTTCAATGCGCGTGCCCGTGCCTAATGTTTCAGTCGTGGACTTGACCTGCTTATTAGGTAAAAAGGTCACTGCCCAGGATATTAACGACGCGATGGCCGAAGCGGCTGAAGGAAGAATGAAGGGCATCCTCGGGGTTACTGATGATCCGGTGGTTTCGGTTGATTTTAACCATTGCCCCCTGAGTTCTATCGTCGACGCTTTAAGTACCAAAGTCCTCCAGGATGATTTTGTAAAAGTGCTTTCCTGGTATGATAATGAATGGGGTTATTCCAACAGGGTGGTTGACCTGTGCGAGTATATCGTAAAAAAAGGGCTGTAAAAAAGTAAATAAAAGGGGACGGTTCTATTTTTCTGGCAATGAGCTCGAAAAAATAGAACCGTCCCCTTTTTTAATATGATACTACTAACGGCTATTTTCATTATCGGGTTAAGCGGGATCATCGCGCAGGTCATTGTCCTGCGCGAATTGCTGGTTAATTTCTACGGTAATGAGCTGAGTATTGGTATTATCCTGGCTAATTGGGTCATCCTTGAGGCCCTGGGAGTTTTTGCCGCCGGAAAGTTTATTGAGAAGGTAAAAAACAAATTAGGGATATTTATCGTTTTAAACTTAGGTTTTGCTTTAGTCCTGCCTCTGGCTGTTTATTTAAGCCGTGTTTTTAAAGGAGTTATCGGAATCCCGTTTATCGAGGCAGTATCCTTAAATGTTATCTTTATCTCCGCATTAATTATTAATCTGCCGCTGGCATTTTTGCACGGCGCGTTATTCAGCTCCGGTTGTAAGGTGTATTCTTTATCTTCCGGAGAAAAAGCGCGCGCAATAGGCAGGGTATATGCCTGGGAAATGCTCGGGACGATCAGCGGCGGGATCGTCTTAGCGTATTTATTTATCCCGCATCTAAATTCATTTCAGACGGTTTTGACCATCTCCTTTATAAATATCGCCTTATCCGCGCTCCTAATCCCCGTCAAGAGGTTTAAACTTGCCTCTTTAGGCCTGATTGCGCTGTTGTTTATTTTATTCATTAATCCCCTGGCTGATTGCCTGCAGGGTTTATCCGTTAAAAGGCAATGGCAGGGACAGGAGGTTTTAGATTACCGTAACTCTAATTACGCCAACATTGCCGTTACCAGGCGCCATAACGAGTACACATTTTTCTATAACGGCGTTCCGCTGATCACTACTCCGTTTCCCGACCGGCAATTCACCGAAGAATTCGGGAATCTCCCGTTACTGTTTCATAAAGCTCCGGTCGATCTTCTGGTTGCCGGCGCTGGCATGGGTGGCTTAGTCCGGCAAACGCTTAGGCATCCTATAAAGCGCCTGGATTATGTTGAGGTCGATCCGCTGATCATCGAAATGCTTAAAAAATACCCCACGCCTTTAAGCGAGATTGAATTCGGGGATAAGCGGTTAAATATTGCGAATACCGACCCCAGGTTATTTTTACAAACAACCAGCCGTTCTTATGATGTAATTCTAATAGGATTATCCAGCCAGGCAGACCTGGCGTTTAACCGTTTCTTCACGCAGGAATTCTTCGCGTTAGCTAAAGCAAGACTAAAACCCGGTGGGCTATGCGCTCTCTGGATGCCGGGTTCGTTAACTTACCTGAGCCGGGAGTCAAGAGACCTGAACAACAGTATATTAAACAGCCTGGGATCCGTCTATAAGCACGTACGCGTAATCCCCGGAGATTACAACATATTTATTGCTTCTGATTCCAAAAGCATTATACAGGCTGGGCCGGATTTAATCTCTAAACGCCTGGCGGGTGAAAATATCGCTCCCGGAATACTTATTCCGGGTTATTTGGAGTACCGCTTGAATAAAAAACAGGTGGATTGGTTTAACCGGGAGTTGAGTTCGGCGACAAAGGAGCTGAATCAGGACCTGCGGCCGGTAGCAGTCTACGAATCCTTAAAGATCATAAATAAGAAATTTTCCCCCCGGTTTAACCACCTATTCAATTACCTGAAGTACTTAAGCCTAAAGACGATATTCTTACCGGCTTTGTTTATTACCCTAGTGTTGATCTTGGCCTCCAGAGCAGGGAGAGGAATAAAGATTCCCGTTGTTTACGCTATTTTTACCACGGGTTTTTTCGGGATGACCGCCAATCTTCTTTTAATATTCGCTTACCAGGTGTTCTACGGCTATCTTTATCAAAAAATCAGCCTGTTAACCGCGGTATTTATGGCCGGGATCTGCGCAGGCAGTATCCTGCTGACGTTAAATCTTGAAAAAATTAAACAGGAAAGGAAGCTCTTGATCAGCCTGGAACTGCTCATAGCTGTGTTTTCTCTAAGTTTAGGAGTCATCATTTCCGGGCCTGGCGCGCATTCTAATTACCCGGCTCTGGTTTTGTATGTTTTACTTTTTGCCTCAGGCCTGTTGATGGGCCTGGAGTTTCCTTTAGCCGGAAAAATTTACCTGGGAAAGGCGGATAACGTGGGAAGCGCTTCAGGTTTGCTTTATGCCGGTGACCTGGCCGGAGGCTGGTTAGCCGGGATGTTAACCGGAGTGGTATTTTTGCCTATTCTGGGTTTCTTTGATACCTGTTTGCTGGTAGCTATCTTAAAGCTAAGCAGCCTTTTAGTGCTATGCTTTTCTAAAAATGGTTTGACAGGGAATGAGATTTGATATATATTATACATCTATTTTTAAGGAGGAGTAGCAAAGATGGCTAAGTTAACAGTTAAAGACATTGACTTTAAAGGCAAAACAGTATTAATGCGCGCGGATTTCAACGTGCCGCAGGACGCTAATTTAAATATTACCGATGATACGCGCATACGCGCGACCCTGCCTACGATAAAGTATATATTAAGCCGGGACGTAAAGAAGCTGGTATTAATGAGCCATTTGGGCCGGCCGGATGGAAAGGTTGTGGCTAAATACAGCTTAAAACCGGTGGCCAGCCGCCTGAAAGAGCTTCTAGGCCAGGATGTCCTGTTTTTGAATGATTGCGTGGGCGAAAATATTAAGCAGGAGATAGATTCTTCCAGCGAAAAGGTAATTTTGCTGGAGAATCTACGTTTCCATGCTGAAGAAGAGGCAAATGACGCTGGTTTTGCCAAGCAGTTAGCCGGCCTGGCGGATGTATTCGTAAACGACGCTTTTGGGACCGCGCACCGGGCGCATGCCTCAACCGAAGGAGTGGCCCATTTTTTAAAATCCGCAGCGGGTTTCCTGCTGGAAAAAGAAATCCAGTATTTAGGCAATGCCGTGCAAAATCCGCAAAAGCCATTTATGGTTATTTTAGGAGGAGCAAAAGTTTCGGATAAGATCGGGATGATCGAGAACCTGCTCCCTAAGGCCGATGCGATCATTGTAGGCGGCGGAATGGCTTATACGTTTTTAAAAGCTCAGGGCAAGCAAATCGGGAATTCCAAATTAGAAAAAGATAAGCTGGATTTAGCCAAGTCAATTTTGGCTAAAGGCAAAAGCCTGGGCAAAGATATTGTCCTGCCGGTAGACAACATCGTGGTCGAAACAATTGATGCCAACTCCAAGATTCAAGTTGTCGGCGAAGAGATCCCCGAAGGCAAGATTGCCGTAGATATCGGTCCGCAAACCATTAAATTATTTGAAGATAAATTAAAGGATGCTAAAACCATTGTCTGGAACGGGCCGTTAGGTATTTTTGAGATGGATGCTTTCAGCAATGGAACAAAGGAAGTAGCTCATTTTGTTGCCGGCCTCAAAGCAGTTACGATCATCGGAGGGGGCGACACAGCAGCGGCAATCGCGAAATTTAAATTAGAAGAAAAGATGACCCATATTTCAACGGGAGGCGGAGCAAGCCTGGAATACCTGGAAGGCAAGGTTTTACCCGGGGTAGCTGCTTTGACGGACAGGTAATATGAGAAAAACAATCATTGCTGGAAACTGGAAGATGTATAAGACCATTAAAGAGGCCATTGAGCTGAGTAACGGCCTTAAGCGGGAGCTTTTTAAATTAGATAACCAGGGAATTGATATTGTGCTTTGCCCGCCATTTACCGCCTTAAGCGAAGTTGCGGAAGTGGTTGCCGAGTCAGATATCGCGCTTGGCGCACAAAACCTTTATTGGCAGGATGAAGGCGCTTTTACCGGAGAAGTTTCCCCGAAGATGCTAAAGGAAGCCGGATGCACTTTTGTGATCATCGGCCATTCGGAACGCCGGCAATTTTTCGGCGAAACCAATGAAACCGTAAATAAAAAAATCAAGGCTGCTCTGGCCAGCGAGCTTACGCCGATCGTCTGCGTGGGCGAGACATTAAAAGAGCGGGAAGCCAAGGAAACCTTTGACGTTTTAGAAGACCACGTGCATAATGGATTGGATGGCCTAAGTAAGGAAGACCTTTTAAAGATCGTGATCGCTTATGAACCGGTATGGGCTATAGGAACAGGCAAAACCGCTACTCCGGAACAGGCGCAGGAAGTGCACAGGTATATCCGGGATCTATTGGTTAGGCTTTACGATAAAGAGACAGCCCTACAGGTAAGGATTCAATACGGCGGAAGCGTCAAGCCGGAAAATATAAGCGCGTTAATGCAACAGCCTGATATTGACGGAGCGTTGGTGGGTGGAGCGAGCCTCCAGGTTGCCAGTTTCGCGGAGATTGTTAAAAAAGCTGCTGAGGTGATAAAATGACGATTTTGTTGATCATTCTGCATGTGGTTGTCTGCATATTATTAATTACCCTGGTCTTGATCCAGCGCGGAAGAGGAAGCGGATTAGTGGAGAGCTTTGCGGGAGTTGAATCGATGTTCGGCACCAAGACCAATGCTTTCCTCACCCGGACAACTACCGTGCTTTCAATAGTATTCTTTTTTACCTGCCTGAGCCTGGCGATCATCGCAGTAAGGCAGAGCAAGTCCCTGCTGGCTAATGTTAAGCCGGCAGCCACTGCAACATCTACTACTACTGCGCCGGCAGGCCAAACTGCGGCTGCAGCGCAGCAAGCCCCCAAAGCCGATCAGAAATAAGAATTTATTCTGGATATTTGTTTTAAGCAGCACGGTTTATTTCACGCAAGGCATTGAAAGCCTTCCCTCCCAGGGTTTATTCTACCACCTTAAAGAGACACTGCATTTTTCACCCGAGAAGATAATGGTCATCTCCAGCATCATTATCCTCGCCTGGCTGATCAAACCCTTGATTGGCTATGTGATCGATCATTTCCTTAATAAAAGAATCTGGATTTTTATTGCTCTCCTCTTTGACATAGCCCTGGTTTTAGTGATTGGGTTGCTGCAGCTGCCGATTTTCTTTCTCATCGTAATCTTAATGTTCAATTCCGCTAACGCCGCTTTCCGGGATGTAGCTGTAGACGGCATTATGTGCGTAGAGGGCAAGAAATTCAAAGCCACCGGCAAGATCCAGAGCGTGCAGTGGATTTCTATATCATTAGCCGGGTTACTTACGGGAATAGGAGGTGGATTTGTCGCTGAGAAATGGGGATATCAGGCAGGATATCTGCTGCTTATCCCGATCTATTTGTTAGTAGGGATACCGGCATATTTTTATCAGGAAGAAGACTATATGACCGTAGAAAAGGCAGCCTCTACTTTGGCCATTGACTTGAAAAAGTTAGTTACCAATAAAAACCTGCTTATTGTGGCCTTATTTATATTTCTATACCGGTATTCGCCGTCTTTCGGCACCCCGCTATTTTTCATCCAGCGGGATACTTTCCATTGGGGCAAGATCTGGATTGGCGCCTTGGGGACGATCAGCACGGTCTTTGGAATAATCGGCTCGCTGTTATATTATAAATTCAGCCAGAAGATAAATATCAAAAAATGGCTTTTCTGGTCGGTGTTTTTGGGAGCGGCCACTACCTTAAGCTATCTTTATTACACTCCGGTTACTGCCGTAGCATATGATGTATTATACAGCTTTTTAGGTATGTTTATTTATATTATGGCTATGGATTTTATGGCCAGAGAATCCATAGCCGGGCTGGAAGCAACGTCTTTTGCGCTTCTATGCAGCGTGAGTAACCTGGCAATAGTCGCCAGTAACCTCTCCGGAGCATTTCTCCTGCCCCTGGTCGGCCTGAAATGGCTGATCATTTTATCCGCAATAACCAGCTTTCTTTGCCTGCCGTTAATCAAAAAAATCGATTAAATTCCATTAAAAAATCTAGTTAGATTTCGCTGTCTCCCGCGTCTATTAAGATAAAAGGTTAAATCTTCAATCGTACCCCCTCGTAACACAAATGGATAGTGTTCCTTCTTGACTAAAAGGACAGTGTGGGTTCGAATCCCGCCGAGGGGGTATCGAAAATGAGCGTGGTTAGGTCAGAAGGCTAACTACGCCCATTAATTTTTCTTGACACTTTAATTTAGGCATAGTATACTTTTATCAGTCAGGAAGGATAAATTTGTGTTACGAGGAAAAGGCGCTGGAGCAATCAGCGCCTTTTTTGTTGGTTAGATTTAATCTCTCCCTGCGTCTATTTGGTTAGGAAAGGAGATCAAATATGGCTAAAGGGATTTCAGCAGAGATTATTGCTGCAAAGATTTTTGAAATTAGGGGCAAAAAGGTGATGTTAGATAGTGATTTGGCAAGACTTTATGGAGT
>JBAZIT010000027.1:0-12652 GCA_041651675.1 Candidatus Omnitrophota bacterium
TCGAGGCTTTAAATAAACAAGCGCAAAAAAGCGCCTTAAAAGGATATATTGAAGAGATCAGGGCTGAAGGCCCGGGCTTTATCAATTTTTATCTTAATAACGCCTACCATTACGGAAAACTGCGCGAAATCTTAAACCGCGGCCGGGAAGCTTTACGGGCCAACCTGGGAAGAGAAAAGCGCGTATTGGTTGAGTTTGTCAGCGCTAACCCTACCGGGTCTTTGTCGGTCGCGCATGCCCGTCAGGCAGCAGTGGGAGATTCCCTGGCTAATATTTTAGCCTTCCTGGGCTTTGCAGTAAAAAGAGAATACTATCTTAATGACGTGGGCAATCAGATAAACATCCTGGCTAAATCCGTGGCTTTGAGGATGCAGGAACTATCCGGAGAGAAGATAGAGTTTCCGGAGAACCACTATCAGGGCGAGTATATTTACGAAATAGCCAAAGAGGCGGCCAAACAGAAGATAGAGCCGCATGCGCTCGGCGATTTCGCGGCCAATTATATCCTGGATATAATCCGGAAAGAACTGGATGATTTCGGGGTGAAATTTGACTGCTGGTATTCGCAAAAGGAGCTGGAAAAGAGCGGGAAGATCCAGAAAGCCTTTGATTTCCTGAAAAAGAAAGGATTCCTCTATGAAAGCGACGGCGCCCTCTGGTTTAAATCCACTTCTTTCGGAGACGATAAGGATAGGGTCGTTATCAAGAGCGACGGCGCCTACACTTATTTAGCTCCGGATATCGCTTACCATGATGATAAGTATAAGCGCGGCTTTGAGTGGCTGATCAATCTTTGGGGCCCGGACCACCACGGCTATATCGGCAGGCTCAAGGCATCGGTCGCGGCTTTCGGCAGGGACCCGGATTCGCTTTCCATAGTCATTGTGCAATTAGCCACTATATTCAGGAACGCTAAGCCGGTGCAGATGTCTACCCGCAGGGGCGAGTATATAACTTTAAGGGAAGTCCTGGATGAAGTAGGCAAAGATGCGGCCAGGTTCTTTTTTCTTATGCGCCGCACCAACAGCCATCTGGATTTTGATTTAGAAGTAGCCAAGAAACAGACCTCGGAAAATCCGGTTTATTATGTACAATACGCCCACGCCCGTATTTCCAGTATCTTGCGCAATGCGGGAGTTCAATTAGGCAAAGAGGCTGACCTGGCGCTGCTCAAAGAAAAAGAGGAGCTGGGCCTGGTCAAAAAAATATTGCAGTTTTCCTATATTATGAATATTTGCCTGAAAACCCAGGATCCTTATATGCTTACTGTTTATCTGCAGGAGATCTCCGAGGCCTTCCATAAATTTTATGACCTGCATCGTGTCCTGGGCGATGACCTAGGGCTTACCCAGGCCAGGCTTAGCCTTATTGAAGGGGCTAGGATCGTTATCTCTACGGGCCTGGAATTATTAGGTGTTTCCCGGCCTGAGAAGATGTGAATTTATGCACAGCCATAAGATATTAAGAATTGCTTCCACGCCTACCCGCCTTCAGGACTCCTTAAGCAAAGAATTAAAAATCTCCAAAATCCTGGCTCAACTCTTGATCAACCGCGGCCTGGCCAGCGCCGGCGAAGCGGAGAAATTTTTAAACGTTAAGCTGGAACACATGCTTGACCCGTTTTCTTTCCGGCAGATGTCTAAAGCGGTTGAACGCATCAAAGAGGCCAGGCATAAAAAAGAAAAAACCCTGATCTTCGGCGATTATGATGTTGACGGCATAACCAGTGTAGCCCTGCTTAAAGACAGCCTGCGCAGGATGGGATTAGCTACCTTGCATTATATGCCGCACAGGATAAAGGAGGGTTATGGCTTAACGAAAAATATCCTGCAGACAGCCAAAGAAAATAAGATAAAACTCCTGATCACTGTTGACTGCGGCATAGCGAACCCGAGGGAGATCGAAGAATTAAAGAAAAATAACATTGATACCATTATCACTGACCATCATGAACCGCAGGCAGGCACTTTGCCTGCGGCCCTGAGCATAATTAATCCCAAAGTAGAAGGGTGCGGTTATAAATACCGGGAATTAGCCGGCGTAGGCGTCGCCTACAAGCTTTGTCAAGCCTTAAGTAATTCTAAATTGATTGATGAACTGGACCTGGTCGCCTTGGGAACGGTTGCGGATGTCGTGCCTTTGACCGGGGAGAACCGCGTGATCGTCAAGGAAGGGTTGTCCAGGCTCGCGGCAACCAAAAGGCCGGGGTTAAGGGCGCTGATCGAAGAAGCCGGAATAAAAAACAAGAAATTTAATTCTACTTCTATAAGTTTCATTCTTGCGCCCCGCCTGAATGCGTCAGGCCGTATGGATTCAGCGGAAACTTCTTTTAATTTATTGATGAGCCAGGATATTCAGAAAGCCCGGGATTTAAGCCGGATCCTCGGCCAGCATAACCGTTCCCGCCAGAAAATAGAAAGTAAAATCCTGGAGGAGGCCGAAGATATTATCAATAAAGAAGTTAATTTTAAGGAACATAAAGTCATTGTAGTGGCTAAAGACGACTGGCATCAGGGGGTGCTGGGGATAGTGGCGGCCAAACTGGCAGACAGGTTTTACCGGCCGGCAATCGTAATTTCACTGAATGAAAAAATGGGCAAGGGCTCAGGCCGTTCCATAAAGAATTTCCATCTTTCCCGGGCGCTTGGCGAATGCCGCCAGTTCCTGCATACTTTTGGCGGGCATAGCCATGCCGTCGGGTTGATGATTACCCGCGAAAGTATAGATGACTTCCGCAAAAGCATCAACCGGCTGGCGCATGATCAATTATCCCTGGAAGACCTTTTACCGAGTTTAGATATAGACATTGAACTGGATCTGGCGAGTTTGACTGAAGGAGTAGTCGAAGAACTGGAAAAATTAGAGCCTTTTGGCACCGGTAATCCGGAACCTCTTTTTTATACCCGGGGCCTTAGATTAAAAGGGCAGCCGCAGAGCCTGGGTCGCCAGACTTTAAAATTCTGGGTTACCGATGGAAAAGCTGCTGCTCAGGTGATCGGTTTTGGGATGGCTAACCTGCTGGATAGCCTATTAGAGGCAAAATCCCTGGATATAGTTTATACCCCGCGCATGGATAATTGGCAGGATGATTCCTCAATAATTTTAGAGGCCAGGGATATATTCTTCAGGTAGGGAAAAACTCTTAAGCTCTTTTGAGGTTGCCTTTTTTGATGCACTTGGCGCAGACGTAAACCCGCTTCGGGTGGCCGTCAATAATGATCCGCATCTTTTGTAAATTAGGCAGGAATTTACGCATGGTCCAGCGGCTGATCTTAGAGCCTGTGCCGCCCTTAGCCTTATATTGGCCTTTGCGCGTGACAATTTTACCCTTAAGTTCGCCTTTTTGGCAGATAGCACATTTTTTAAGCATAATTTACTACTCCTTGTTTATCAGGTAAATTAGTATACTTGAAATAGCGGCATTGTCAAGGTAAAATAAACTAGCATTAATGCCACTGTCAGGCTTGTCCGCTCAGGTTCGATTTTTCCGCCTGCGGCGGACGGCAATGCTCTTTCGGATTTTCGGCGGCTGCTGAACTCGCGCCTCGTGCTCTCACTCGGCGCTCAAAAGACTACTCCTAGAGTACAAACACCATCAGCCGTCCCGATATTGCCAGCCTTTCGGCTGGCCTCGGGATTCCCGAAAATCCTCAAGCTCCATTGCCTAAAATCGAATTCGCGTCCAAGCCTGTCAGTGTCATTTATAGTATTCTAGTTAGTATTATAGCGGATGGCTTGGCTTGGTTCCGGAGCGCACGTGAGATTTTTGCGCGGGCACGGTTGCCCGGCTAATAGAGACCAGGCAGAGCGCAAAAATCTGGGCGAGCGAAGATTTTCCTCAGCTTAAGGAAAATCGAGCGGTGCGCGGAGGAACAAGACAAGGCAGCCGCGTATTATACTTATATGAATAACATTTTAGAAGGGTTGAATAAGGAACAGCAAGAGGCGGTTACACATAAAGAGGGGCCGCTTTTAATCATTGCCGGCGCAGGCACAGGCAAAACCACGGTAATTACCCGTAGGATTGCCTGGCTATTGTCCGAAGGTTTATGCAAAACTAATGAGATCCTTGCGCTTACCTTCACGGACAAGGCAGCGCGCCAGATGCAGGATAGGGTAGATGAATTAGTCCCTTACGGCTATACGGATATCTGGATCTCTACGTTCCACGCTTTTGGCGACAAGCTCCTGCGCGAAAACGCACTTATTGCGGGTTTAAATCCGGATTTTAAGGTTTTGACCCAAAGTGAAGCCGCAGTATTTTTCCGCGAACATATTTTTCAGTTTAATCTGGATTATTTTCGTCCTTTAGCCGATCCCACACGTTTTATCGAGGCCCTGATCCAGCTTTTTAGCCGGGCCAAGGATGAAGATATCTCGCCTGAAGAATATATAAAATTTGCTCAAGGCCTGGCTTTAAAAGCTAAAGAGGACCCGGAAGACTTAGCGCTTCAGGAAGAAGCTGTCCAACAAACAGAAGTTGCTCAGGCTTATGCTAAATATCAGGAGTTGCTGGCTAAAGAAAGCCTGTTGGATTTTGGCAACCAATTTTATCTGGCCCTGAATCTCTTGCGTACGCATCCGGCGATCTTAAAAAAATACCAGCAGCAGTTCAAATATATCCTGGTCGATGAATTCCAGGATACTAATTTCGCGCAATATCAACTGGTCAAATCAATCGCTAAGGAAAACGGGAATATCAATGTTTGCGGAGATGATGACCAATGTATATATAGGTTTCGTGGCGCAGCCTACTCTAACTTAGTGAGTTTTATGCGCGATTTTCCCAATGGAAAAAGTGTGAGTATCATCCAGAATTACCGCTCTACCCAGCCGATCCTGGATTCGGCTTACCGGTTGATCCAGAATAATAATCCCGAACGTTTTGAGGTCAAAGCGAATATCAACAAACATCTGGTCGGAGTTTCCAAAGAAGGCCAGGGCCCGCAGCACCTGCATTCTGATACGATCTCTACCGAAGCGGATAACGTAGTCAAGATCATCAAGGATAAAGTCAAATCCGGAAATTTCAAATACAACGATTTTGCGATCCTGGTGCGTTCCAATTCCGACGCTGAATCTTTTATCCAGGCGTTGAATTTAGAGGATATACCCTGGCAATTCAGCGGGAACCAGGGGCTTTACTCCAGGGAAGAGGTAAAGCTGTGTATCAATTTCCTGAGGGTAGCTGCGAACTTATCCGATTCCTTGAGTTTATATTATCTGGTCAGCTCTGAAATTTACGGATTAAACCTGATTGACCTGAACACCTGCAGCCATTACGCCCGGCGCAGGAATAGACCGCTTTATTCAGTTTTTACGGAGTTAAGCCAGATAGAAGAGTTAAAAAGTATAGGGGAGGAAAGCCGCGAGAAGATCGCCAAAATCCTGGCGGACCTGGAAAAATTCCTGAAGATCTCCCGGGAAGAAACTACCGGCAGGCTGCTTTATACTTTTCTTACTGATACGGGTTATCTGAAGAAGCTTACCCGGACGCAAAACCTGGAAAATGAAGCCAAGATCCAGAATATCGCTAAATTCTTCAATAATGTGCGCGATTTTGAGCTCGTGGCTAAAGAGGATCGGGTAATCAGTTTTGTAAACTACCTCAATCTTCTTATTGAAGCCGGCGATGATCCGCCGACAGCCGAAGCAGACCTGGATACTGACGCAGTGAATATCCTGACTATCCATAAAGCTAAAGGTTTGGAATTCCGGGTGGTGTTTCTGGTTAGCCTGGTGCAAGGCCGTTTTCCCTGGCCGCGCCGCTCCCAGGCGATTGAGCTGCCTGATCCCCTGATTAAGGAAGTCCTACCGACCGGAGATTTTCATATCCAGGAAGAGCGCAGATTGTTTTATGTGGGGATGACCCGGGCAAAAGAAGAATTGTATTTGACCAGCGCCGAAGACTATGGCGGCAAGCGGCTGCGCCGGGTGAGCCAGTTTATTTTTGAAGCCCTGGGAACAGAGAGCAAAGAAAAGGAAAAGAAAAAGGCCAGCAGCCTGGAAGCGATCCAGCGTTTTGCCCCTAAAAAAGATTCAATTAAGCCGGCGGTTAAGAAGATCGACGCGGATACCCCGGTGCATTTGACTTATTATCAAATCGATGATTACCTGACCTGTCCGCTTAAATATAAGTATGTGAATATTCTGCGCGTGCCGATCATGGAGCATCACACGGTTATTTACGGCCGGGCAATGCATGAGGCAGTAACGAAGTATTATCAGTACCGCCAGGCCGGCAAAAGAATGGAATTAGGTGAGCTTCTGGATGTTTTCAGGAACAGCTTTGACCCGCAGGGATTTTTAGATAAGGCCCATCAGGAGGAGCGTTTTAAAGTCGGATTAGAGGCGTTAAACCGGTTTTTCCATACGGAAGAAGAGCGTGCGACGCAGCCGAAATTCATTGAGAAGGATTTTTCCTTTATGTTTGACGGCAATAAGATCACCGGTAGGTTCGACCGCGTAGATGAGACCGGCGCTGAAGCAGTGATCATTGATTTTAAGACCTCCGAAGTCAAAGCGCAAAAGGTTGCGGATAAGAAGGTCAGCGAAAGTTTGCAGTTGGCGCTCTACGCCTTGGCCTACCAGAATATTTTCGGGAAGCTGCCTGCCAGGGTAGAGCTTTATTTCCTGGAGTCAGGGCTTATTGGAAGCCATAAAATTAAAGATGCAGACCTGGATACGGTCAAGGAAAAGATAGGCGAAGTCAGCGCAGGTATCCGCAAGCAGGATTTTGCGGCGACGCCCGCGTATATGGCCTGCAGTTATTGCGCTTATAACCAGATTTGTCCGTTTGCCAAGATACGTTAGTTCCGGGAGAGGATGTGGAGGCGAAAATAGGCCATCTTAAGGTGCAGATTTTTAAGATCAAGAACCGTAAAGGGTATGCTGCGGTTTGCTGCGAACACCTTACCGAAGGCAAGACCCCCCAGGAAGCAGCCGAACGCATGCATAAGGCCTTGCGCCGGAGCAATAGAGCGCAAGGGCGCTAAATAGTGATTGTATTAATTTATTTTTACGCTACAATATATCACTCATGAAAAGATTTATCCTTTATCTTATACGTTGGCAGTTAAGCACCCCGATTCTTTGGATTGTCGTTAAGCAGCTTGGCGCAAGCCTCCAAGCCACAATAATCGCTAATTTAATCGGCGGAGCGATCTTCTTCTGGGTGGACAGGTTTATCTTTACCTCTAAGGCCATAGAAGTATGGCATATTAAGGAAGGCAAGTGCGATAAGTGCGGAGTAACTTCGCATTTGTGGCGCCTGGTTAAGACCGTAAATTACGATAAGAGCGCTTCTCCTCCGGTATTTTTATGCCTGAAGTGTTCAAAAGAAAAGACAGACGAGCTCAGGGCTCAAGGCATACCTGTGCGCGGCAGAAGCAAGTAAAGTGAAAGGAGCAGCAAAATGGTGGAAAGAGGCGAATTCAAAGGTAAACCTGTTTTGATCATCAAGAGGGATGAAAACGACCAGTATCCTTTTTCGTTCGGCCTGAGCAAGGCTCGCCTGATCCTGGAGAATATTGAAGAGATCAAGAAATTTGTGGAAGAGGCCGGGGATAAGTAACAAATTGATTGTTTGATCCGGAGTATTGTGCTAATATAGGAAATAGCTTTAGAGATAAGGGGGGAATAGGCATGGCAAACGCAGCTACTTTAATCAGCGCGCTCATTTCACTGGGCCTGACTATCTGGTTTGTAGTTTTTACCATCCTGGTGCTGAACAAGCTGGACAAGATCAAAGACGCGCTTACTAAAAATAAAGAAGCGAATTCATTGACTTAAGCGGGGAAATAGCGTATAATATAAATCTATAATTAAGGGAGGTGATTTCAGCTTGGTTTTGCTTAAAGAAAAGAAGGCGAAGATCATTGATGAATTTAAGGTAAATGCCAGAGATACCGGCTCAGCTGAGGTTCAGATTGCGGTTTTGACTGAGAGGATTAATCTATTAGGAGACCATTTCAAGCTCCATAAAAAAGATTTCCATTCTCGCCGCGGGTTGCTCTCGCTTGTAGGCACGCGCCGCAGGCTCCTCAACTATCTCAAAAAGAAAGACGCCAGGAAGTACGAAGAGATCCTGGGAAAACTTTCTTTGAGAAAATAAATCGAGGTTTCATCCCAAAAATAATACTATGCAAGATAATACCTTAAAATTAAAATTTGGCAGGAATGATCTAGTCTTGACGACAGGCAAGATGGCCAAGCAGGCCAATGGTTCGGTAACTTTAAGTTACGGCGGAACCGTGGTGCTAGTGACTGCCTGTATGTCCCGCGAGATTAAAGAGGGCCGGGACTTCTTTCCTTTGACCGTAGAATACCAGGAAAAAACTTACGCTGCCGGCCGCATTCCCGGAGGGTTTTTCAAAAGAGAAGGAAGGCCTTCGGAAAGCGAGATCCTCACTGCCCGGCTTATTGACCGTCCGATCCGGCCTCTTTTCCCGAATGGCTTCTTAAATGATGTGCAGGTTATGGCGATTGTCTTATCCAGCGACGGTGAAAATGACCCCGATGTTTTAGCGGTTAACGGAGCATCTATCGCCTTAGGCATTTCCGATATCCCCTTTAACGGCCCATTGGTCTGCTGCCGGGTAGCCAGGGTAAATAACGAATTAATCATCAATCCTACATATGCGGAATGGGAGAGTTCGGACCTGGAGGTAGTCATAGCCGCCAATAATAAGGGCGTGGTCATGCTGGAATCCAAGGCCAAAGAAGTTTCGGAAGCAGATTATCTGGAAGCGGTTAAATTCGGCCACGCGCATTTAAAAGAGCTTATCCGCCTGCAGGAAGAATTTATCGGTAAATATGGCAAGCCCAAAGCGAAAATCGAATTTAAGAAGATAGCTCCGGATTTAATGGCTAAAGTAGAAGAATTAGCCGGAGTTAAATTAGATGAAGTCTATAAATTAGGCACAAAAGAAGGGCGCGAAGAAGCTGTGCACCTGCTGGCTAAAGAGCTGGAAGAGAAACTGACGCAGGAAGGATTTTTAGCCGATGATGTAAAAATGGCCCTTACCGAAGTTGAGAAAAAACAGGTAAGAAATAAAATAGTTACCGACAATGTCCGCGTTGACGGAAGAGCGCTTAAGGAGATCCGTCAGATTACCTGCGAGGTCTCGGTGCTTCCCAGGACGCACGGTTCGGCCTTATTCACCCGCGGCCAGACACAGAGCCTGGCAGTTACAACTTTAGGCACAGGCGAAGATGAGCAGATGGTTGAGGCTTTAGAAGGCGAAAAAACCAAGTCTTTTATGCTGCATTATACTTTTCCTCCTTTTAGCGTGGGAGAGACCGGGCCTGTCCGCGGCCCAGGCAGGCGTGAGATCGGCCATGGGGCGTTAGCGGAAAAATCCCTGCTTGCTGTAATGCCTTCCAAAGAAAAATTTCCTTATACGATCAGAGTAGTTTCCGAGATTTTGGAGTCCAACGGTTCATCCAGTATGGCTACGGTCTGCGCATCTTCTTTATCGTTAATGGATGCGGGAGTTCCGATCAAGGATACGGTTGCCGGAATTGCCCTGGGCTTGATTAAAGAAGGGAATAAGGCACTAATCCTGACAGATATAGCCGGTTTAGAAGATCATTTTGGCGATATGGATTTTAAAGTAGCCGGCACAAAAAAAGGCGTTACCGCGGTCCAGCTGGACCTAAAAATCGACGGGATTGACCTGGCCTTGCTGGAGAAATGTTTAGCCCAGGCCAACGAAGGAAGGTTATTTATCCTGGATAAAATGAGTTCAGCCTTAACTGCCCCGCGTCCGGAAATGTCTATTTATGCCCCGCGCATTGATGTGATCAAGATCAATACTGAAAAGATCGGCGAATTGATCGGCCCCGGCGGAAAGAATATTAAAGCGATCATTGCCTCAACCGGCGCCAGCGTGGATATTGAAGATGACGGGACTGTCCTGGTCGGCTCAACCGATGCCGCCAAATCCGAAGCAGCGATCAAGATGATCCGGGCGATTACCGATGATGTGGAAGTCGGCCGCGTATATATAGCTAAAGTAAAACGTATCATGGCTTTCGGCGCTTTCTGCGAAATTGCACCGCGTAAAGAAGGCTTAGTGCATGTTTCCGAGTTGGCCGATAAATTCGTTAAGAGCGTCGAAGAAGTGGTCAAGATCGGCGATGAGATCAAAGTCAAAGTCATCGGCATAGATGAATTAGGCAGGATTAACCTGAGCAAGAAGCAGGCTGAAGCCCAGGACAGCAGCAAGTAAAAGTGAGAGAAAGAAGACTCAATGAAGTAAAAGGCGTAATTCTGGTTGCGCTGGGGCTGATGATTTTAGCCAGCCTCATAAGATTTGAGCGTCTTGACCTTCCGTTTTACAGTTCGCACCCCAATTATCCCCCTCATAATCTCTTAGGTATATTCGGCGCCTATTTAGGCGAAATAATCATCTTTTTATTCGGCAGGCCTACGAGTTTTGTCCTTCCCTTGTTGGTCATTTTATTGGGAGTGAAATTTTTCCGGCAGGAAAAACCCTATTTAAGCATACCCAGGATATTGGGCATGTTTGTGCTGTTAGTCTCCGTCAGTTCCCTTATCGGTATGTTTAACCTGGGCAATGAGTCGTTCAGGTTCTATTATTCCGGTTTATTCGGTTCGCTGCTCCCTAAATTCATCACCGCCTATTTTAGCCGCTTAGGCGGTTTTATAATTTTTATTACCTTTATTCTATTGTCCCTGGCCCTGGTGACTGAAACGCTGCTGGCTTCTTTGTTCGCTAATCTTTTAGATAAGGCTAAGATATTCTTGGCCAGTTTATTTAAGCGCGAGAAAAAGGAAAGGCCCGCTACTTTGCTTAAAGTCAAGCCGGCAATAGCCCAGGAACCAAAGCCGGCCTTTTCCAAACCCAGGATAGTTGATGTTGCCGAGTCCCTGGCCTCCAAACCCAAGATCCAGATCAAAGCTAAATCCGCGCCAGCCCCGGAATTAAAGATCAAGCCCCAGGAACTGAAAATCGGCGATTACCATTTGCCTTCACTGGAGCTGCTTGATTCTCCGCCGCCCTTAGAGGCGCGTCAGATCAAGGGAGACCTGGAAGCCAGCGCCCGGATCCTGGAAGAAACACTGGATGATTTCGGCATCTCGGTTAAGGTCACCGACATAGAGCGCGGCCCGGTAATTACGCGTTATGAACTTGAACCTGCTCCGGGAGTGAAAGTCAGCCGTATTGAATCTCTGGGCGATGATATCGCCTTGAGTATGAAAGCCCAGTCAGTGAGGATCATTGCGCCTATTCCCGGAAAAGACCGGGTGGGTATTGAAGTCCCTAATACGCAAAGCAGCCTGGTTTATCTAAAAGAAGTTTTGGCCTCAGAGCAATTCCAGAAAGCCAAGTCTAACCTGTCTATTGTTTTAGGTAAGGATATCGCCGGCAAGACTATCGTTGCCGAGCTGGAAGATATGCCGCATTTATTGATCGCCGGCACTACCGGTTCAGGCAAGACAGTCTGCATCAATTCCCTGATCTTATCGCTTCTTTACCGGAATTCTCCCGCGGATTTAAAATTCGTAATGATCGACCCGAAGATGGTCGAATTAATGCCGTTTAATGATTTACCGCATCTTTTGTGCCCCCTGGTCACCGAGGCAAAAAAAGCAGCTGCTGCACTTAATTGGGTAGTTAATGAAATGGAAGAGCGTTATCGCCTTTTATCCAAGCTGGGAACAAGGAATATTGAAAGTTATAATGAAAAAGGAGAAACAAAACTTCCTTATATTGTGGTTGTCGTAGATGAATTCGCTGATTTGATGATCGTTATGCCTGACCAGATCGAAACTGCGGTGCAGCGCCTGGCCCAGTTAGCCCGCGCAGTAGGTATCCATCTGATACTGGCTACGCAGCGCCCATCGGTAAATGTCATTACCGGTGTTATTAAAGCCAACCTGCCGGCGCGTTTATCTTTTAAGGTCGCTTCCAAAGTTGATTCGCGCACTGTTTTGGATATGAACGGCGCCGATAAATTGCTGGGTAAGGGCGATATGCTTTTCCTTAACCCGGGCGCTGAAAAGCCGACCCGTATTCAGGGCGCGTTGGTTAGCGACAAAGAAATTGACAGGGTAGTCAACTTTATCAAGGAACAGGCAAAGCCGGTTTATGACGAGAATATCGTCAAGGAGCAGCAAAAGAGCGGCCTGGCCAATGGCGAAAAGGACGAACTTTATGATGAGGCAGTAAAAGTCATTATGGAGAGTAACCAGGCGTCAGTTTCAATATTGCAAAGGAGAATGCGCCTGGGCTATACCCGCGCTGCCCGGATCATTGATACGATGGAGCAGGATGGCTTGGTTGGCCCGTATGAGGGCAGCAAGCCGCGCAGGATTCTGATTGACCGTGAGGCCTGGCTAAAGGATGCTTTGGCCGAGGGTTTTAAGGATAAGCAGGTATGAACAGCGAGCCGATAGGCGCAAGATTAAAGAAAATACGTCAGGAAAAGGGCCTGAGCCTGGAAGAAGTCAGAAAAAAAACCAAGATCCATCTGAATATTCTTAAGGCCATCGAAGGGGACAGCCTGACTAATTTAAGCCCGATATATCTAAAAGGTTTTCTGAAGATCTACTGTAATTTTTTAGGCTTAGACCCTAAGGAATGTATCCCTGACCATAAAGAAGCAGCTCCGGTTTCCTCAACCG
>JBAZIT010000028.1:0-11877 GCA_041651675.1 Candidatus Omnitrophota bacterium
AAAGGCCTTGGACCAGCTTTACGGTCCGCACTTTTCCGCCTCGCCCCAGCACAAAGTCGCCGCCTACTATATTATTTTTATTCCAATCCGCTCCTTTGACCAGGATATCCGGCTTAATCCCCCTGATCACTTTAAGCGGAGTAGTTTCCCTGAATAAAACCAGGTAATCCACGCTCTCTAAAGCCGCCAGCAGCCGGAGGCGGTTATTTTCACCCACGACCGGCCTGTTTTTACCTTTGATTTGTCTGATGGATGCGTCGCTGTTCACTCCCACCACCAGGATGTCGCCGGTGTTTTTAGCATCCTGAAGATATTGGGCATGCCCATAGTGAAGGATATCAAAACAGCCGTTGGTAAAGACTATTTTTTTACCTTCTTGCCTAAGTTTTGTGATTAACGCCTTAAGCGCGGGCAGAGTTTTTATTTTACCGCTTAAGCGATCATGGCTTCTTCGATGAGTTCGCATAAAATATGTCCTATGGTAATATGCGCTTCCTGAACGCGGGCAGTGACATAAGAAGGCACGACTAAAGACAGGTCCGCTGACTTTACCAATTCTCCTCCGTCTCCTCCGGTCAAAGCGATTGTTTTCAAGCCCATTTTTTTTGCCTGTTTAAGGGCCAGAGCCACATTCTTGGCTTTTCCGCTGGTAGATATACCGAGCGCTACATCAAGTTTACCGGCTAAAGCTTCCAGTTGGCGGCTAAAGACAATCTCATAACCGAAATCATTGGCTAAGGCCGTAATTATAGAGGTATTCGTGGTTAAGGCTATTGCCGCTAAGGCCGGCCGATCTTTCTTGAACCTTCCGACAAGCTCAGCAGCGATATGCTGGGCATCTCCGGCAGAACCGCCATTACCAAAAACGATCAACTTACCGCCTTTCTTAAGCGCGCCGATTATAACTTCGGAAATTTCCAGAATAGCGCTGACTTTACTTTTGAGCAGCTCTTCCTTAACCTGGATACTTTCTGAGATGATCTCTTTGACTCTTTCCCTCATCTTAGCTCCTTTTTAACCAAAGAATACTTTGGCAATATCGTAGAGCTCCATATCCACTGTCTTTAACGCTTTAACCGCCTCAGACAACGGGACGTCGATTATCTTGATCCCCTGCAAAGCAACCATTCTTCCGAATTTTTTATTCTTGATCAATTCTACCGCCTTGACGCCGAAGCGCGTGCCTAAAACCCGGTCAAAGGCCGTGGGTGTTCCGCCTCTCTGGATATGGCCAAACACGCTAACCCTGGTTTCATAACCGGTCCTTTTTTCAATCTCGCCGGCCAGCGCCTCTCCGATACCGCCCAGGCGCACATGGCCGAATGAATCCAGTTTTTGCTCCTGAGTAACCAGGCCCTTATCCTTGAATTGCGCGCCTTCGGCCACCACAACAATACTGAATGTTTTTCCCCGGTTATGGCGTTTTTTGATAATATTGCAGACCTCATCCAAGTCAATGGGTATCTCCGGGATTAAAACGACATCCGCTCCTCCGGCAATGCCCGCTTCAATGGCGATCCAGCCGGCATGCCTGCCCATGACTTCAGCCACGATGATCCGATGGTGGCTCTCGGCAGTAGTATGCAAACGGTCAATGCATTCGGTAGCAACATTCAAAGCCGTATCAAAACCAAAAGTATAATCGGTCGCCGAAAGGTCATTATCGATGGTCTTGGGCACACCGACAATATTCGGAATACCGTCAACGGTTAATTTTGAAGCCACGCCCAGCGTATCTTCTCCTCCTACAGCGACCAGCGCGGACAAACCCATTTTTTTAAAATTATCTTTAACTTTCTGTAACTCCCCTTCTTTCTTATAAGGATTAGTCCGGGATGTCCCCAGGATCGTGCCGCCGCGCGGTAATATCCCGGAAACCGTATTCACATTTAAAGGCATGGTGTCATTTTCAACCAGCCCTTTCCAGCCGTTCTTAATACCTATAACTTCATAACCTTCCAATAAAGATTTTCTCACTACTGCCCGGATCACCGGATTCAAACCCGGACAATCTCCGCCGCCTGTAAGTATACCGATCCTCTCCATCTCTTCTCCTTTTTAGTTTAGGCCCTGTCGTATCCTCTGAAAGGAACCGTAGGTTCTTCTTTCTCAATGCCTCTTTTATTTCTTTCTCTTTCATCCAGAGCAATGATCTTAGCTATGTGTATCTTTACGGTAATCTGCTCTTCCAGCCCTAAAACTTCCTGAATCTTTGATTTGGTAATATCCTGCAGCCGCGAAGTCAGTTCCGGGATATTCGCTTCCTTTTTCAGGATCACCCTCAAATCTACCATAATGCCTTTCTTGGTGGCGATAACATCCGGCTTCAACTCCTTGATCTCCGGAATAATGCCGGTGAGCCTGCGGATCAGGTCCTCAACTGCGGATAAGGCAATGGTCACCTCTCCCGAAGCAGTATCAAAGGCAATAGTTTTTTCGCGCTGCAGCCGGCCGAGGATCAACCGGGCAAAAGAAAAACTGACCAGGATCAAGATTGCGCCGGCCAGGCCCGTGAAGATCCGGGAATTAGGGCTGCTCTGGATATAATCAAACATATTAACTATGTACTGAGGCTGGAGTAAATTCAGGGAAAGGGCGACTAAAATAATACCGGCTAAGATGATTACCGCGGCATAGAATAATATTCCGAGCACTGTGATTATTCTCATGGGTTACTCCTTTCTATCCACTGCCTCTTCTTTTAGTAAATCCTGGACAAAATGCGTGGAGATATCGCCTTTTAGGAAAAGCGGGTTCTGCATAAGCTTTAAGTGGAACGGTATAGTGGTCTTGATCGGCGAAATGTGGAACTCGGTTAACGCCCGGTACATGGTCTTAATCGCCTCCTGCCGGTTATTTCCATGGACGACCAATTTGGCTATCAGCGAATCATACTGCGAGGGAATAGTATAACCCGCGTAAATATGCGTATCTACGCGGACATTCGGGCCGCCGGGCAGCACCAGTGTTTCAATCTTCCCCGGTTGAGGCATAAAATTGCTATCCGGGTCCTCGGCATTGATCCGGCATTCGATCGCTGCGCCCCGGATATGGATATCTTCCTGTTTGATTTTTAGTTTTTCCCCGGAGGCTACGCGGATCTGTTCTTTGATCAGGTCTATGCCCGTGACCATCTCGGTGACCGGATGCTCTACCTGGATCCGGGTATTCATCTCCATGAAATAAAAATTATTGGTTTTTTCATCCAGCAGGAATTCGATTGTGCCGCAGCTCACATAGTTTATGGATTTTATCCCCTTAAGGACCATTTCGCCCAGGCGCTTGCGCATCTTGCTGTCAACAACCGAAGAAGGAGATTCTTCAAGTAATTTTTGATGGCGGCGCTGTATACTGCAATCTCTTTCCCCTAACTGCAGTATGTGCCCGGATTGGTCCCCGATAATCTGCACTTCAATATGGCGGGGCTTCTCAATATATTTTTCAATATAAACATCGGGATTGCCGAAATTCGCTTCAGCCTCGGCCTGCGCAGTCATTAAACTTGAAACTAAGGTCAGGTCATTATGGCAGATGCGCATACCCTTTCCGCCGCCTCCGGAAGCAGCCTTGATGATCACCGGATAACCGATAAGTTTGGCTGTTTTCAGGGCTTCCTCTTTGCTTCTGATCACACTGGCGCTTCCCGGGATGATCGGCAGGCCCGCTTTATGCATGGAGGTGCGGGCAGCCATCTTATCCCCCATCAACCGGATATTTTCCGGGGTGGGGCCGATAAAAGTGATCTTACAGGACTGGCAGATCTCGGCGAAATGCGGGTTTTCGGCTAAAAAACCATAGCCAGGATGTATTGCTTCTACGTCGGTAATTTCGGCTGCGCTGATAATTGCGGGAATATTCAGGTAACTGCTGGAAGAGGCTGCCTGTCCGATACAGATGGCTTCATCAGCCAGGCGCACATGCAGGGAATCCCGGTCTATCTGTGAATACACGGCCACCGTGCGTACGCCTAATTCGCGGCAGGCGCGTATAATTCTAAGGGCGATTTCGCCCCGGTTAGCAATGAGTATTTTAGAAAACATTTAGTTTAACTTGGTTTCCGATTATAACGGTTCGATCAGGAACACAGGCTGGCCGAATTCCACGGGCTCGGCATTATCCACCAGGATCTCAAGGATCTTTCCCTTGACTTCAGATTTGATCTCGTTCATCAGCTTCATGGCCTCGATTATACAGATAACCTGCCCTGGCTCGATATTCTGGCCGACCTCTACGTAGGGAGCGGCTTCCGGGCTGGGGGCGCGGTAAAAAGTACCGACCATCGGGGATTTTATCTCTACTGTCTTAACCTGCGCTTGCTTGGCCGGCTCGCTGATCTGTTTTATCCCCGCATCCGCGGCATTTTGGCGCTCCACAACGATAGGCCCGCTAAAACCCTCAATGCCGGATGAGGTTTTCTTAAGCCTGATGCGCATGCCTTCTTTTTCTATCTCCAGTTCAACCAGGCTGTTCTCATTCATCAGGTTAACCATCTCTTTTATTTCTTTGATGTTCATTTAAGGCTCCTCTTTAATTAACCCGTTCAACGTATGCGCCGGTACGGGTATCTACCTTGACCCTGTCGCCTACATCAATAAATAAAGGCACCTGGATAGTTGCCCCGGTTTCTATTTCCGCCGGCTTGGTCCCGCTTTTAGCCGTATCCCCTTTTATGCCGGGTTCGGTATGGGTAATCTCCACTTCAATAAAATTAGGCAGGTTTACCGTAAGAAAGTCATCTTTATAGAAATACCCCATTACCTCCAGGTTATCTTTCAGGAACCTGGCCTTGTCTCCCACATTATCTTCGGAAACGGTAACCTCCTCAAAATTATCCTGGTCCATAAAATGGAACAGATGCCCCGAGTTATACTGGTATTGCAATTTTCTTTCATCAACGAATGCCTGATCGATTTTTTCATCCCCGCGGAAGGTCTTTTCCTGGATATTGGAATTCTTCATATCCCTGAGCCTAGCCCGCACAAAAGCCGCGCCCTTACCGGGCTTGACGTGCTGCGCGTCAACAACCACATACACGATCCCGTCCACTAAGATAGTTACGCCGGATTTAATTTCATTTATGGATAAAGCCACTGAGCACCTCGCATCCTTTCCTGGTTACCAGAACCATGTCCTCTATTCGTATCCCGAACTTGCCCGGCAGGTAAATAGCCGGCTCAACCGTAAAAACCATGCCTGGAAGCAAAATCCCGTCAAATCTGGACGATATTGCGGGAAGTTCATGCGTTTCCAGGCCTATTCCATGGCCTAAACTATGGCCAAAAAATTTTGCATACCCTTTGTCCGCTATATACTTACGCGCCAGCGCGTCGATCCTGGGTATCTCTTCGCCCGGCCGGATCCCGGCTATCGCTTTTTCCTGGGCTTTACGGACAATATCATAAATCCGCCGGGTAAGACTATTAATTTTAGCTGAAAAGAATACCCTTGTCAAGTCAGATTTGTAGCCAAAATAATCCACCCCGATATCAACCAATACTAGCTCGCCTTCCCGGATCTTTTTCTGGCCTGGGCGGTGGTGGGGATAAGCGGAATCAGGGCCGGCGGCGACAATAATATCAAAGGCCGCGCCGATAGCCCCGTGATAACGGATAAATCTCTCCAGCTCCGCGGCAATTTCCAGCTCTTTAGTCCCCGGTTTGATTAAGTCCTGAACAAATTGCAGGGACAAACCAGTGATCTTAAGCGCCCGGCGTATTTTTTCTACTTCCCCGGCTTCCTTGATCTGCCTTAGACTCTCGATCAAATTGTGGCTGGGTATCAGATGCTGCCCGGATACCAGGTACCCCTTTATCTTTTTGTATTCGGCATAGGGCATATGCCTTTCTTCAAAAGCTATTCTTTCCAGCTTTAGCTCCCGGCAGGCACTGGCAATACTTTCAAATACCGATCCGTTCAGCTTCTTTAAGCTCGCCCAGCCCTTAAGCTTAGGCCTTACTTCTTCTATATACCGGGAATCGGTAAAATATACTGCTTCTTTCGGAGATACTAATAGATAGGCGTCGCAGGAGGCAAACCCGCTAAGATAGGATATATTAGCGGGGGAGGAAACAATAAAACCATCGAGGTTTTCTTGATTTAACCGTCTTAAGAATTTTCGCAGGCGCGCTCTCATCAGGCATTAATCAGGTCCAACAGGGCCTCTAAGCCCAATAAATAACTTTTAGAGCCAAAACCCATGATCGAACCCTTAACCACCGGGCTGATCAGGGATTTTTGCCTGAATTCTTCGCGGGAATAAATATTGGATAAGTGCACTTCTATGGCCGGTATTCCGCAGGCAGCCAGAGCATCCCTTATGGCAACGCTGGTATGAGTATAGGCTGCGGGATTAATTAAGATAGCGTTAAATTTAGCTTTGGCTTTACCGATCAGGTCCACAATCTGGCCTTCATGGTTGGATTGCTTAATAACCAGGCTGGCTCTTTTTTGTCTGGCTATTTTTTTGAGCGCGTTGTTTATCGCTTCCAGGGTTATCTTGCCGTAGACCTTGGGCTCTCTCTGGCCTAACAAGTTCAGATTCGGCCCGTGGATAACCAGTATTTTTTTCATGGCTTAATCTTCCGCTTCATCGATCAACATCACCGGGATGCCGTCTTTAATGGGGTATTTCTTGCCGCATTTTTTGCAGACTATTTTATCGCCTTTTAATTCCACGTCGGCTTTACAGCTAGGGCAGGCCAGGATATCCAGCAATTCTTTATCGATCATTTGACTTCTCCTTTGCTTTTAGCAAGATAAAAGGTCCTCAATTCATAGAGCAGGTTTTCCAAAAGAGCTGCCTCGTCCTCTTTGAGATTGCCCTTGGTTTTTTCCTGCAGCATCCCTAATGTATCAATGATGAATTTTGCCTGAGGCAGGTCCTCCCCGCTCTCGTGCGTGGCCGGATTCGGGATCTGGCCTAAAAAAATAGAGGCCTGCAAAGAAAGAGTGCTGATGAAAAATTTAAAATCCGGAACCGGCGGAACAAAATCTTTTTTATTATCTTCCATATTCAGTTTATGATTATACCGGCATAGCCGACAACCGCGCTCTGGTCGCCGGTTGAATCCGCGCTAGTCTGGTATTTTACCAGTTGTGCTCTTCTAGCTCCTAAAGCATTAACCGCGCTCAACATTGCAATTACCGGGGCATAGCCGCACATAGAAATAGCGGATTTTTTTATTTCGCGCATCAGCTTATCCGGATCAAGCCCTAAAATAGCATCAATCGCTAATTTATCCTTGACCACGGCTACATCCTGCGGTTCATAGTGGGTCATATCCGAGCTGGCAACCAGCAGGATCCGGTCTTTTAAGCCCGAGCTTTGAATAACCGCAGCCAGTTCCTGCCCTATCTTTTTCAATGTTGGCAGGTCATCCGACATAAACGCAATGGGCACGATCTCAAAGTCACCTTTAAAATACTGCAGGATCGGAAGCTCTACTTCTAAAGAATGCTCCTGGCTATGCGCCAGGCTGTCATTCTCTAAATATTTTGAACCAGCCAGTATACTCCTGGCTAACTGCGCGTCTATCTTGACCTGGCCCAGCGGCGTCTGCCATACACCTTCAGCCATCAGGCTGTAGATTGCTCCGTTACCGGTGTGATTCGGCCCTAAAAGGATTACTTTATCTTTTATATTTATCCGGGCAACGGTTTGCGCAGCCACTCTCCCGGAATATTGATATCCGGCATGCGGGAGCATACAGGCTAAGGCGTTGGTTTTTTCCTCCCGGCCTTCGATAAAACCGCTGATCTGCTCCTGGATAGCCTTAGCTTGCCCCGGATAAAACTGCCCGGCTACCTGGGCCAGGCGTATTTTAGATAATGCCGTCATATATTTTTTCCAGCAATTCCTTGCTCTTCTTTAAGTCCTGGGCCGATGCCGGATAATGCGCTTCCATGACTTTTAAGCTCTCTTTTTTCAGGTAGGGCTTGAATTCTGCAAAATCCAACTCTCCGTTCACCGGCGCCTGATGGTCCTGGCAGCCGATTACATTATGCAGATGCATGCCGATCATATTTTGAGCGTAGGCATCCAGGTATTCTCTGCTCCGGTTAAATCCCAGGTTCTCCATGACCCGGGCGTGGCCTGTATCATGCCAGTAAAAAATATTGGAAGATTTGAATTCCTTCAGGATCATCCCTATTTCCTGAAAATCAGGTATCTCGCGGTAATAGAACCTGTTTTCAATGCCCAAATATATATCCTGGCTTTGAGCATAGGAATTCAATTCTTCCAGGGACCTAAGCGTATAATCAAAAAATGGCTGGGCAATCATCGCTCTTTCCCTGATGAAATCCTCTTTTACCTGAAGAAAAGCCGGAGTATCTTTAAGCCCGAGGCTGTAAAGCTCAATGAGTTTTTTGGTCTGATCAGGCATCTGGACCCGGCCGCAGTGCAAGACAACAACCTTAGCCCCTAAAAACCTGGCTGTATCTATGGACCTCTTGCTGTATTTTACGGCTAAATCCCGCTCCCCTTTATCTAAAGAGGAGATGGAATAACAATCCGGCAAAGCATCCTGGCGCTTAAGACCTTCGGGAATAGGGCAATAATTATGCACGCTGGCGATGCGGAATTCCTTACTCGCGCTCAGCCTGCCGATCTCAGAGACCATGGCCGCGGTTAAATTAAAACTAAGCTCTAAATCCGTAAAGCCCAGTTTCTTTATTTCAAAGAGCAAACTTTTAGCGTTATCATACCGGCTGGCGTTCCAGGAAGTTGAAATAGCGAGAGCCATTGTTATCTTCTTTCTTTGGCTCTCTTTCTCTTGCGCTCGCTGGGTTTCTCGTAATGCTTGCGGTCCCGGACTTCTCTTAAAATGCCTTCCTGCTCAATCTTCTTCTTAAAACGGCGGAGTGCCGATTCAAAAGACTCGTCTTTCTTGACTTCGACTTCTGACAATATAATCATCTCCTTTCAGCAATAAATATGCGCTAAAAACAGCGCTGGATTTGCCTTAATATACCACTCTTTGCGGGAAGTGTCAACAGCCTGCACTGAAAGCGGCGAGCCATCGGCCAGAATCAAGGTAGCTGCTCCAGGCTCCGGATTTCGCCCTATTTTTTACTGGCCATGCCTTTTCCGCTTTTCTGCATCAGCTCCTGCCTAAGGTATCTTTCATTCACCGGGCCAAAGTCACTGGCTTCTTCCGGGTTATTCATTAGAGAAGCAATGGTGGGGCGGATGTAGTCTTTATTCCCACAGCAGCCTTCAAAATAGCCTACTCTATCGCCTTTTCCAATAAGATCTCCCCAGAGATTTTCTGCTTCTTCCCTGGTAACGGCGCAGTTAGGCGGGCCAGGCAGGCAAAGCGCGGCCTCGCTGTTCGGGCTTTCATCACGCAGGCCTAATGAATGGCCCAGTTCATGCAGGAAGCCTTTTGTTAAGCTATCCTTATCTTTGTACCTGTTCCTTCCTATGATAATTAAAGACAGCTTATCTACAGAAGAAAACTCAGCACAAGAGACCGAGCCTAGAGAATCAAGGATAATTAGCTTGTATACAATTTTAAGCTTAAGAGAAAGATCATTAATAAAATCCTTGCGCACCCTGATAGGCGGAGATCCTGGGATGGCTTAAAAACTACGCCTGCCTCTTCTTTTGAGAGATTGATATAGTAAGATGAGATATTGTTTAACTCATTAAACGGCTTGACCTTCCTTAAGCTCTTGATAAGAGCTTGGGCATCTTCCTGGAAAGTTTTCTTGTCAGGATAATTTAAAGGACAGAAGACTAAGGTAAGCCGGGTATCTACTTTAAGGGCAGGCTCGTTTGCATAAGGCTTAATATCATAGGCGCTGACTCTAGAATAAAACAAAAGAATAAGAAAGAAAAAACCGCCTATCTTTAGGCGCCTTATGCTTCTGCGCATACCTTGATCCATCCTCCCAGCATCCTGCCTATTTCATCTATCTTTTTACAGATAATGCCGTATTTATTTATGCTTATCAAATGAAAGTCGTTGGCTAACCGGATGAATATCCGCAATTTTTCCAATTCAACGCTTGCTTTTTTTAGATGCGGCCCTTTTATGCTTTCTTCATTGGCAGTAATGATATACTCTAAAACCCGCAAAAGAGTATCATAAATCCTCTTGCCTAAAACCGGCTTTTCGGATTTGGGAAATCCGGCTATTTCCCTATGCAAGTATTGTATTAAATCATAGGTTTTAGCGAATATCTTTAAATCGGCTAACATAATCTTGCCCCAGATAAAAATAGCGCCGGCAGGTAGTTTTCATCGTTAAAGATTACTATCTATCTGCCGGCTGTTTTTTATTCGGCCCTCAATTCCAGGGCGCAGGAATAAGTTTGTAGTTCTCTTTAGCGCGCGGTCTGCATCTCCTTAAAGACACAGAATATCTGGCGCCTAGAGAAAAATAGAGAACTACTTGCAGCAAAGACAACCCTCGCCGATATTGTTGCTGTTCCATCCGCTGTTGCAGCCTCCGCCCGGCGGGCGGAAGAAGTTGTTGTTGTCGTTGTTGTTGCAGTTGCCCCAGGAACCGAGAGGACAACCTTGTTATAACCTATCCCTTACAACAGGTACCAATACGAAATCCCTGAGAATCTTCTTTCTCAATCTATATGTATCCCCCTGCCTGGCATGGGCAATCCATCCTTTTATAAAGCTGCTGATCCGGCTCAAGGCTATTTCTTTTCTTACGAACCGTTCTTTCATATTCTTGAGCCTGCGCGCAAATCTTTTCGCATTTTCTTTACGCAATAAACGGTAGCTGGAAAATATCCTGAACCCCAGGAAATCTATGCCGCATTTTAACGGGATAATCGCCTGTTTCTTGGGATGAAGGCGTAATTGCAATTTTTCTTCCAGGAATTGCGCGATTTCCGCCTTGGCCTCCCGAAGCCTCACTTTAGATAAATCCATCAGCACAAAGTCATCCATATAACGGACATAATATTTTATTCTTAAGTCATGCTTAACAAACTGGTCAAGGGGGTTTAAATAGAGGTTGGCGAAAAATTGAGAGGTAAGGTTGCCTATCGGGATTCCTTTTGCCTGTTGACTAAATAAACTTTCACCGGCAAGTATTCTTTTTATCAGCCAGATTACCTCTTTATCTTTTATTCTTTCGTTAATCAGGCCAAGCAGGATACCGTAGTCTACATTTTCAAAATACCTCCGGATATCCGCCTTAAATACATATATTTCATTTTCATTCCCGCGGGATAATAATTCACGCTTAAACTCCTCAAACCTTTTAATTGCCGCCAGGGTTCCTTTGTGTAATCTGCAGGCATAGGTATCATAGATAAATCTCTTATCAAAAATCGGCTCAATAACCCGGCATAAGGCATGATGGACTACCCTATCCCGCAGGCAAGCAGCGGATATTTCCCTTTTTTTAGGCTCGTATACAAAAAACCTGTGTGGCGGCAAAGAGACATAACTATGGTCAATAAGTTCATCCTGCAATTTAAGAAGTTCTGTTTCATAGTTATACTCAAACTCAAGGACATCATCTTTGAATCGCTTGCCCTTGCGGAATGCTTTATAGGCGGCTAAGAGATTTTCAAACGAGACGATTTTCTCATATAAACATTTGTATGTTTTCATTTCCAGCTAAAAAAATCAAATTCCAGATTCTCAAATGCCAGATACCAGAAAAAGATTAACTACTGGCAGCAAAGACAACCCTCGCCGATACTGCTGCTGTTCCATCCGCTGTTGCAGCCTCCGCCCGGCGGGCGGAAGACGTCGCTGCCGTCGCTGTAGTGGCAGTCGCCCCAGGAACCGAGAGCCAGCTTAAGGGTCCAACCGCTAGGACAACTGCAGCTGCCAACAGCACTATTATAGGTGACAACGCAGGTGCTTCCTCCTCCCTGCTTTACCCAGGCAGAGCCGTTATG
>JBAZIT010000029.1:0-11816 GCA_041651675.1 Candidatus Omnitrophota bacterium
GATAGTCGTTGGCACTCAGTTTCTGGATATCAGTACCAGCGAGTCCATTAATCCGGATTGCATCCTGCTCAAAGAGGTCTACTCGCTTACCTACTGTGAATGCCCTAGATTTATCGGCTTCTCGGATAGTGCTCCAAACTTGCCCGTCAGGCGTTCTCAAGTCGATTTTAACGAACTCTTTGGTCATGTCCTTAGACAGACCGCCAGCATCCGTCAGACCCTTCCAAGTGGTCTCTGGGAAGCTAAATGGATCGACTTTGGTGACAGATTCGATTATGCTCCCATCGGCACCATCTGGGATTCGGAATTCGACTGGAACATTGGTTGGCGCTTCCCAGAAATACATATCCAGTGGCGTACGAGCTGAGCTAATAGCCTCTTCTGCAGTGGTTACAGCATCGTTTTTGGCGATAAAGGAGATATCCTTTCCGTCTGGTGATCTGACAACCCAGCCATCAAGTTTCTTGTACGTGAATCTAGTACCCCGGTAACCATCTTCTCCACCAATCACTAAGCCTTCACTGTTGGCTTTTTGGAATGCGGTTTCCATGACATATTTAGTTGGGCCCCTGGCTTTTTCACCAATAATGATATCAGCGTACTTGTTATTACCGAGAACCATTTCGGAAACACTGAAATCAACATTCTCAGCTTTCCACCAGGAGGGCATGTCAGTGATAAGGTTTTTAGACGATCTCATGGCTTCTACGGTATTGTCCCAACTCTCAGATGTCGGTATTGTCCAATCTTTCTTAATTTCGTTAAACTTATTAAGTAGATTGGAAATGCTGCTGGGCTCACCCGCATAATACCCTAGTTCGGCATTGATGATCTTCCTGGCCTCACTCGAAGCTCCTTGGTATTCATCTGACATGATGAATCGACCAAGGTTCTCCTCTGCTCTTGTTTGGTGCACTATGATTTCTTTTTCCGGGGGTAGACCTGATGCTTTGATTTCGGCATCAGTCATGGTTCCGATTTGTGCTCTATTACCCGTAATCATATTTTCGAAATCATTCATGGGCATTAGGTTGGCACTGGTGGCACCACCCGTTGCTGCATCAAAAGCAGCCTGACCTTCCGGAGACATTCTTGATCTCAGGTATAAGGCACGGTCGATCTCTTCTGCAGATAAGGATTTTCCATCCTTAGCTTTGATCAAGATCTGAGTATCCTTATCAGACTTGATGATTCGGTCGAAATCTGAAGTCTGTGTAAAGACGGTCCAAGCATCTGCAGCTTCTTCTACAGTTGTGCCTCTATCTACAATTGGTGCTACGGATTGCGCATAACTTGATTGCAAGTTTGGTACATACGATTCGTAGGAAGATGGTTGCTGATAAGTGGCTACCTGTGTTGGTGAAACTGGGGTGGCTGCAGCAGCTCTTTCTGAAAGGTATGCACCATATTCGTCAGGAGTTTGCCTGGTGTTGGTCCACGGATTCTGGATCTCGAAACTTCCATCCGCTTTCTTGTAATAATAGTACCCACCTTCGGCATTCCAGATGGGTGTCTCTGCTGATCCTTTTAGAGCGTCATAGACATCTTTAGTAACCCAGTTTCCGGTCATCTCATCCAGATATTGGACTACATGAGTAACATCATTGGTTCGGATTCTGGCGGTGCCATCTACACCCATGGTAAAAGTCGGGTTATTAGCGGCAATGGCTGCTCTTTCTATGTCAAGCTCACTTTTCGTGACCCACCCACCAGCAGAATCTTGATATTTCTCAACATTCCACTGACCATCAGCTCCCTTATCGATTTTCTTGTACGTATTTGTTGCTGAATCGTATTTTGCTCTTCTTAATTCTACTCTTTCCGCCACTACTTTTTCGTAATCGGTGGTTGACATTGCAACCAATGTCTCGGGATCTTCTACTTGCCAGGTTTTCCCATTGTCTAGGCTACGAACTCTGGCCCCCCAGTCAGTATTTGCTGTCCACTGGCTGATGTCAGCAGTCGATACTGGTGGAGTATATGTAGATCCCCCGTCACTACCTCCACCACTGCTTCCACCGTAATCCCCACCGCCACCCCCGCTGGATGGTTTTTCGGCGTCTAGCTGAGCATTGATGTCTGCAAGTTCCTGTTCCATCTGAGTTTTCATGGCCTCGACATCAGTTGCAGCAGTGCCTTTTGGTGCGGGAGGTATTTCTCCCGAAGCTAGTTTGCCTTCATATTCCTCAACAAACTTTATGGCATCGTCACTAGATAGTGAAGATGATCCCGGCATGGCAGAAACAGTTTTCCTAAGGCCATTTGCATCTTCGTAGGTGATATGGAATAAGTCAGTTGCTGAATCTGGGGTTATTAGATGCACGATATTGGCATTTCCAACATCGTCTACATTTTCAACGCTTAGGATGCCTTTTACGTTGGGATCATAAGCTTCTCCCACTGGTAGATATCGATCTTTACCGTATTTTACGTATTTCTGGCCATTGCTGGCCCGGTAAACATCGTTTCCGAGATCTTCTGTTAAATCAAGATCCGCGGAGGTAAGTGGCTTGTAAGCTACTTCAGGTTCTACGCTACTCATTTTGGCCAATTTCTCCGGGGTTACCAGAAACTCATCCATCTCATTTGCAACTTTGAGATCGGCTTTTTTAGCAGTTTCTGGTATCTTTACATCTATCTTTGCGACTGGCTCTGCAGCTAGTTTATCTGGGGTAACTTTCTTGAATTCGATAGTTTTTGTAACTGGTGTACCTGATTTCGAAACATCGGTTGATTTAACAGGTATTTTCCATTCACCCATGGCTGTTTCTGCAGGACGAGCGACTTCACTGTAAGGCACCGTCTCGGATTTAGCTTTCATTCCGGTTACTGTTTCCGTTTTAGCTTTTGTTATAACAGGTGTTGCCTCCTTTACTTCTGTCGCAGTAACTGTTTTTCCTGAAACGGCAACCTCTATCCTGCTACCGTCAATACCATCGACTACGAATTTGGCAGGATCTTTAAGGTCACCAATTAGCGATCCGATAACCTTACCATCTCTGAGAGCACTCATGCCCTGTGCGGTCTTTACCAGAGTGAGCACTCCGGCCTTCTCTCCAACCTTTGCACCAGACTTTGCAATAGCGATGGGTGTCTTCCCGACGATCAGAAGAGGTGCTAATAGCAAGTTTACACCCACATTAGGTGTCACAGGGCTGATGATGATATCTTTACCCAGCTGAGTGAGCTGTCCTGCAGCATATTGAGCCAGATCCGGCATAGAGCCTAAATCCGCACCCGTTTCAACGAATGATTTTAGTATATCACCCATTGGTTTATCTATGCTGCTTTCTTTAATTTTGGTTTCGAACTCCTTATATTCTGAGTTAGACAAACCGGTTGCTACTGCTTTCCAGTACTCATCCCCCATTTTGGCTTCAAGGATGTTCTGTAGTGAGTTATCTACTGATGCACCTATGATTAGCCGGGGATTGCTTTTGGCAATTGCAGCCAATGCTTCTGGACTAGCATGGGCCATGGTAGCGCTGAAGGTTTCGTAGGATGACATACCACCAACATCCTTAACATCCTTCAAAGTAGCGCCAGGCTTTGACAGTTCTTTCGCTATGTTGTTGAAGGTTAAGAGGCCAGCAACTGTGGGTTCAATAGTATAACCGTTCTTATATTCTGGTTTTGCAAGATAGGTGTAAGCATCTTCTCCTTTTTGAACGGCAGATGATACCAGGTAACCCCACGGATCAGTTAATGGATCTGGTGTTGCATCTATGTTTGCCTGTCTTTGAGCGGCTGTCAATGGTACTTCTGTAAAGAGACCGGAACCTACCTGTCTTTCTCCTGGGAGCTGCAGGCCTTCTTGGAGAGTCGTAGGCAAAGCCGCTATTCCGGACTTGGATGTCAACGAACCAGTATCTGCGGTCTTCATTTGGTTTAGTACGGTAGTCGGTATTTTTGCGATATCAGCGTCCTTTATACCAAGTTTCTGCAACTTGTAGTAAGTGAATTCAGGAACACCAACGAAGTTACCTGTAGCTGGATCGATGACCGCCTTATAGGGGTCTACTTTATAGATACCAGATGCTTCTGTGTATGTCTCGGATGGTTTCTCTGCTACCTGTCCTATTTTTACGTCTCCCGATTTCGTATCAACATAAACACCAAGCCTTGCATCTGATAGCAGATCAGCTATTTGATCATCCTTGTATGAGGTTTTGAGGCTGTTATAGATATCAGTATCGACCTTTACTGCCCTCTTTCCATCTGATCCTTTTACGTTGGTCATACCAGCCGGTGTAAAGGTTATGATTTTAGTTACCGGTTCGAGAGCTGTAATCGGTTTTCCAAAGATATTAGTGGCCGTGCTGATTTTACTGGCAACTGCGGCAGCTGGTGTAGTCTTTTTGGTAGGTACTTTCCATTCACCCATGGCTGTTTCTGCAGGTCTTTCAACTGCTTTGGCTGCCGTTGATTTAACTGCAGCTGGTGCCGTTTCAGAAACACCAGATGGTGGCATAGATGGACCAGCAATATCAGGTGCCAATCCTACGATATAAGGCATATCGGATGGCTGGATTTGGTCACCAGGGATAAGGTTACCACTTTTGGTTTTGTACATTTTAGATGGGTCGATTGTCAACGCTGCCGGTGTTGAAGATGACGATTTCTTTTTGGCAGCAGCAGTTGATTTTTCAAGTGCCGTCTTTGCTGCAGCATCGGCTACAGGAGTAAGTTTAACCGGCGTAGATGTTGCTTTTTGATCTGGTGACTGAGTTTGACCAATTTCGACTTTGGATGTATCTACTGTGCTTCCGCCAGGTACAACAACTTTAGGCGTTTCCTGGGCTTTCGGCTGATTCAACCCTTTAGCTGCAGCTTCTTTGTTAAATCTTTCAACCTTTTGGGCTGGTGTTTCAGCACCGGCTGCGGCTGGTTTCACCAACTCTGATGTCTGTATGACCAGCTTTTGAGAAAGTTGTTGCTGTATGGTTGCCAGATTTGAAGCACTCACTGTTCCATTGGGGCCAACTGTATTTTTTACCACTTTTAGGATGGCTGCATAACGTTCTGCAAATACTTCAGCTCCCACAGGTGCTAGATCTCCATACAATTTGCTGTAAACAGCTTTAGCAACCACATCTGGTTTAGAATTTGGTGGTATGTCAAGGATCATGCTCATGACTTTTGGTGATGGTGTTGTTTTAAACTCGATAACCTTTGAAACCGTTGGTACGGCTGCTTTACTGGTTAATTTTGCAACTGCAGCTGATAGGTCAGGCGTCTTAGGCTCGGTTTTAAATGTGATAGTCTTGGTTGGTGTTGCAAGTGCGGCTTTTTGCTCCAGAGATACATCAATGTTATTTTTAACGAATTTACCTATACTGGATACAATAGCAGCATGATCTTGCGCCAGTGTAGAGTTCGCTGCCGCTGTTATCCCCAATATATGATTAGTACTTAATGTCGCCACTTCTTTGAGATCCTGTGCAGCTGCAACACTGGCGGCAGATTTCATGCCATATGATGCTAATTTTGCGATTAAGTTCAGTGCATTTGCGGCATCTGCATTATTTTGAGCAGCAGCCATTGCTGCACGGGAGGTGGCAACATTTACAGATGCATTAGCTACCGTTCCCATGCTAGATAGTTGATTTGTTACGAAGTTGTTAAAATTACCAACTGGGTCTTTGGCCTGCTGTGCTTTTACGAGTGCAGCTTGGATCTTATCCGTGATTAAGATTTTCTGAGCAGATGTTGCATTGGCATCCCATGTGGTATCGGTTCTTTTGGCGATGGCCTCGGCAGCATCGTTGGCTGCCTTAACCAATGATTGCACCGTTTTATTGATATCAACTGATAATATGGGTGCAGCAATTGCACTTACTGCAGCTACGGCTGAAAATGATTTTGAACTTTCTGGGACGTTCCATTCACCCATATTTGTTTCAGCTGGTCTTGGGGTTTCAGTTTTGAACTCGATAACTTTGGTTACTTCCGGGACTACTTTATCTTTATCTGTCAGATTTTTTAAAGCGGTAGCCAGATCTACAGTGATTGGTTTGGGCGTAGAAACTAGGGATGGTGAGACTGTTTTGAATTCGATGACCTTGGTAACCTCTGGGACCACCTTGTCTTTGTCTGTCAGATTTTTCAATGCGGCAGCCAAATCTACCGTGATCGGTGGGGGTGTAGAAACAGGGGTAACCTGGGTGACGGGGGTGGTAGTTTTAAAGGTGATTGATTTAGATGGTGCAGGTACTGTTCCTGTTTTAAAGGTTATTGTTTTGGTAGGTGCTGGCGTGCTAACTGCTGGCCTAGATGAGCTGTTTTTAAATGAAATAGACTGGGACGGTTTTGCTACCGATCCAGATTTGAAAGAGATTGTCCTCGTAGGAGTCGCAGCAGAGCTATTTACCTTAAAAGTGGCCATTTATTTTTTCACCTTTTTAAGCCTCTGTAATGCGGTTTGGAGGTCTTTATCGATCTGTTCCTTAGTTTTCCGAGCGCGTTCCTGCAGAGATTTATCATCCATTCGTGATCACTTCGACTATTAAATATGCCTAAGATCTATAAATAGAAGCAACCCATGTATAGCTTATGCAAATTGTAGTTCCCTGCGGGGCAGTGGAAGTCGTAGCTCTTCCATTGCTAAGAGATTATGGAGGTGACGAAGATGGCAGAAACAGACATAACGGACATGAGTTACCCGACAAGCGAGAGTGACATTCTCGCCATCGATAACAAGGTGGATGCATTGGCGAGACAATGGCTGGTTAGAGTCCAAACCAACTTCTGGCAGTTCGATGCAGCCGTTAGAACCAGGGTTACTTGGTTTAACGAGCAGCATTATAATCCACTGAGAGTTTATGAGGGTATTTTACCTCATTATGCAGCTCTTTTATCCGATTTGAATAACTTCAAGCAGTTTTTGGATGACAACGGATTCTCAAAATCAAGCTCATATTATCAGTACTACGAAGCGTATGCATTATATTACGCAAGTTATGCTGATGTAGCAAAGCCCCCAGCACTGGTTCAGGAAGATCTTGACCGTGGAACAATTGTAGGGATTTGTGAGAAAGTTGACGATGGGGATACTCTATTTGTTGGTGGAAAAGAAGTAAGGCTAGTGGGTATTAACAGCCAGGAGAAAGGAACTTTCATAGGTGGTACCGCCGCTACAGCACGGCTAAGAGAACTAGCGGAAGGCAAGCTCGTAACGGTATATTTCGACCCTTACACCCCCCTGGAAATGTACCGCCGAGTCTTGGGTGCTGTTTACCTTGGTGATGGGAGTCGCGAAGCGCTTTACTTGAGGTCAGATTGGAAGCAGTTGTTCTTAAATTATATAATGGTTGACGAATGCCTTGCAGAACCCACTGACAAGGGTAGAAACAATTTCGTTGATTCTTATGCATTTAAAGCGGCCTGGGCAAAATGCAAGATAGCCGATACTCCGAACCTGGCAAGGCTCACGATTAAAAGTAATCCGACCCATGCCAGGATATTTGTGGATGGTCAAGTGATATCGAAAGTTACACCAGATTGGGTGGATATGGTACCCGGTGTCCATCATATCGTAATCGCGGCAGATGGTTGTAGTGCTTGGCACGAAGATGTGAACGTGGCATATGGTGACAATAAGTTTTTCAGGAAGCTTTTGCCGTTACCGATAGCCGCGGGAGTTCTGAACATTTTCACGAATCCTGAAGATTGTGATGTGATCATGAACGATATGCCGCAAGGTATAGCACCACTTATAGGTGTTCAGATGATGGCAACCAGTCCCGTGGTCATTACAGCTTTGAAAGAAGGATATGAATCAAAAACGGTTAGTGTATTACCTTTGGCGGGTAGGTACATTGATATAAGATTTGACCCGCTTCAAAAACTTTAAATAGGTTGAAGTTAAGGTAGTGGTAGCACTGAACCATGCTGACTGGGAATGTGCTAAGTTGTCAGGAATCGCCTCAAACATCCGGTGCATGTGGTGTTCCATGCGCCGGTCATCACCATAGTTATTTGCTCAGTCAAAAAGCCAAAGTGGCGTGAATTGAACCGTTGTATGAGAGGGAGGAGGAGAGGTCCTCTCTCTTTCATAGTTATAATGCCAAAGGCAAAATAGCGGCTTTACCATCCGATTTTATGATCTTTAAGATACGGCCGATTTCTGTAAGATCTATTCCATCATCATTCAAGATCAAGAGAATTCCCTTGCCTCGGATAATGTCTTTTGAGATTGCATAGACCGTGACAGGATGGTTGCTACTTTCTGTTTTTGCTGTGCTTTTTTCTATAAAACCCTCTGCAACCATAATGCTGAGGTGTTTTTTAAATCGGTTAATCTTTTTCAAGCGATCCTTGTTATCATCCTTTCCATCATCACCAACCTCGATTCCGTAGATTTCACGTACAAGATCAGTAAGGGATTGGAATCCCTTTAGATCTAAAAGTTCAATTGCCTTCAAGTCCTCCGGATTTATTTGCCAGGTCATTATCTCTCCTCACGAAAATGTAGTCGGTTCTGGAATTGCAGCCATTGCTTCCTCAATCGAACCATATTCATTACGGTATATTCCTGCAGCTACTTTCATTTTATACTTCTGCGCTTTTCCTGCAAGTAACGGATCTCGACCAATCTCATGACTAAACTCTAACCAGGCATTCGTTTTCTTAACCTTTTTAATTTCTGCAGGTGCATCAACACCGGTTCTCTCGAACCCGGCTGTCATGAAATTTTCATCGATGATACTAACCGTTTCTGCAACTAAGCGCCCAAGTTCGTCCTCACATCCAACCCGCCCTTGGCCGCAAAGCGTCTGAGCGTATTTACTGTGACTAGCGATTAGATCAGCATCATCGGTACACATGCTACAGGCAATTGAGTCTTTTTTTTCCTGTACCATCAATTCGTCAAGCTGATCTAAATTCCCCTTCTTGATCATTTCCACTCCGGTTAAGTAAATGTCAACCTTTTCAAGGGCTTTCGTGACGACCTGTGGATCCACTTCGCGCACTTTGACATAACCGGATGGATTTTCCTGTTGCTCCACGACAGGTGCTGCAGATGGCCGCCATGGTTGCCTTTTGTAGTGCTCCAGATATGCTTTACTGACAAAAAAAGCGCACCCACACATTTGATCTTCTGGGGTTCGATTAGGATCAGTGATCCTCGTGATAGCATCTTCACAGGGACATGTTGGTGCATGATGGCATGGGCATGCTCCATCTCCCTCGGCAAGTGTCTGCGCCCATTCTTCCGGGTTAGTTCGCGAATGGATCTCAAAACCGTGCTCTTTGGCAAAACTGATGAGTTCCTGGGCTTTATCTGACATTTAGATCCCCTGCTCAAGTCTCAAAATGCTGATCACTTTTGCCGTTCGGGGTGATAATGGCTTGCCTTCTGCTTCTTGTTTTTCAGCCCACTTTATCAGTGCTGCGGAATTGGCTGCATTATGAGCTATGGCATAGTCAACTTCAGCTTGAATGAAAGCATCCGGATCTGGGGCGCTCTCAATAGCTCGCAGAATGACTTCCTCAGCTGATTTTACGTCCTTTATTGTGGCCGCCATCTTGTCCATCTCAGCTCTGCATGTAGTTTTTGCGGTGGGATCTGGTAAAAACTCGCATGCGGCGCGGGTGGAGTTCCATGCAGCCATGATTTTGGGTAGTAAACAAGGCAAACAGGGTTTCTCCCCGTCTTCTGGAATGGCTGTAGTTTCATTAGCTTCACCAGGGGTTACGAGCGTTTCATTTTCAACCATAGTACGAACCTCTCATCTTTTAATATAATATTGTTTTCTCAAAACCGGAATATCTGTTGGGTCTACGAGTCGCGCACCGCCAGTTACGATGGCATTCACCAGTTTGGTAAGTATCGAATCAGGAAAAACAACGATTTCTACCTCCCCCCTGGCCATGAGATCAAGCATTTCCGCAATGATAGACTCTTTGCGAACATTATCTGGTAGGTCAGGGTCAGGTTCACCTTTCCGAACTAAACGATCCGCAATCAAATGATAATGAGATGCCCAGGCCGCTTCGTAGCTTCCTGTAGCTGCTAATATATCTGATACGGTCTTATTGTCGTGAAACATCCGGCGATGATTAGGACCTTCGCCTGACAAGATATCCATAACTTGGTGGACATCTGCAAACTTTCGTCCAATCATCAAATCATCTATATTGTAGTGGATTTCATGCTGTGGCATTAGGGTCCTCCGCAGCCAACTCTTTTAAAGTAGTCATTAAGCTTTTAGTAGTAAATGCAATGCAGAAGGTTACATAAGCATATTCTGAATCTTTTTTCGATAGGCCACAATTGAATGCAAAGAGTGATGCTGTTTTTATGTTTTCCATCTCTTCTACAGGAGCCCCTCCTTTCAATACTCTGGTTTGGTGCGCTACTTGTTGGTTCTCCTTCCACATATGCATACTATCATGCGCATACCTTTATATAGATTTCCTATATAATTGGTTTCCATGAAGCGCACTGGAGCAGGCCGACCCCCTGCAGATGAAGTCCATACCGAAGCTGCAAAACAGGTACTGGATGCGAATAAGATCGGTGCTGGTGACAAAACCGATGAATTAGTAGATCGGGCTAACACCATGCTGGCGAATACTGCAAAAGCCACATTACTAGACGCAGCCAACATTAGTGCAAGAAAAGCTGTGATTCTGGCGAAACGCGAATTAAGAGAAGCAAAGGAGGAGGATGAGGAGTCTGCTCCCAGACAAGGATCATTTAAGGTAAATGGCATGTCTGCTGACGATATTCGGACAATGGCTGAAAGTCTTCCAGAAGCACAACGCGAACCTTTTATTCGGCAAGCGTTGGGTATGCCAGTCAGTGGTAATCCCATGATAGGTGCATTCCTACAGCAAAAGACCCAATCTCAGGCTGCAGCTCCAATCGAGCATTCTGGTCCCATGACTTTAAGTGAGGCCTTACAATCGATGATGGGTCTCATGACCATGCAGATGACAGCCTCACAGGCCAGGGCGGAGGAGTGGAGGCAACAGCAGGAATTCGAACGGCAGGCTCATGAGCGTCGTTTAGAGGAGATCAGGGAGGCTCGTGGAGAGGTTACTCAACAGGGGCCCAACCCCGAAGTCGAAGCCCTAAAGCTGCAGATGGATTTCTACAAGGATACCATCAAAGAGCACCAAGCACTTATCAAAGAAATGGCTGCTAATAAGCCCACTGATGCTGTAGATCAGATGAGAAAAGAGAATTTCGAACTGACTAAGAGCATCCTCGAAGGCCAAAAAGCTCAGATGGAAGAGAAAGTTCGCAGCATGGAAGCCAGGCTGGGTGATGCAAACCGCAACACAATGAATCTGGGTGAGCTTATCAAGGCAGCCAATGCCAATGGTGCAAATCTGCACCAGGGTGACTCCACAGACCTGCAGGTAGCAAATGACCATGAGTTTAAAATGAAACAGTTGGAGATACAAGAAACGAGGATAACGAATGAGCAAAATGCGAGACAAGCCGAGGCAGAAGCACGAGCAGCCGAGGCTGCCAGAACCATAGAGACTGTTAAAACTCTGGCTACAACTTTGGGAAGTGCATTGGTACAGAGTAGACTGGCACCTAAAAAGGACTTATCAAAATCCGATCCACTTATTCAAAAGATTGCCGGGGCCGTACAATGACATTCGACCGATTGGATGCGATTTTAGACACGTATAAAGCAATGGCCGATGACATTGCGGATGATAATACCGCCAAAGCAATGTTAGCTCAGTCCATGGTTGTTGGAGTCGATGGCACTGTAGCAATGGTCATTAGGTCTAATACATGGCTTACCGCTCTTTCTTATCTGCAGTCAGCTATTGCAGACATACCAGTTTCA